>JAGQTW010000065.1 GCA_020438785.1 Mycobacterium sp.
GCGATCACCCGGTAGGTGATCGGCAACATCACGACCTCGACGGCGGTCTTGTACACCCAGCCCAGCGCGGTGTAGGTGGCGAAGTCGCCGAAGCTGGTGATGCCGATCGCCCCGGCGGCGATGCTGCAGAACACCAGGGTGTCACCGAGTTGGCCGGCGAAGGTGGACCCGACCAACCGGGCCCACAGGTGCCGCTCCCTGGTGCGTTCCTTGATCTTGACGACGGTCCAGGCGTTGATGGTCTGGCCGACGATGAACCCGGCCAGCCCGGCCACGATCAGCTGGGTGTAGGCGTGCACGACGTTCTCGAAGTGTTCCTCGTTGGCGTAGAAGTCGGCGGCCGGAAGATAGATCGTCACCCAGAAGGCCAGGGCGGCCAGCCCGTTCATGGTGAAGCCGAGGATGATCGCCTTGCGGGCGGCCCTGAACCCGTAGACCTCCGAGAGGACGTCGCCGATCACGTAGGTCAGCGGGAAGACGATGAACCCGCCGTCGGTGATGATCGACCAGTTGCCGATGATCGGCCCGAACGCGACGCCCTTGGTCGCGGTGACGTTCGAGATGATCACCAGTGCGGTGAACACGGCGACGAGCACCGGATAATAGGCCGAGCCGACCTGGGCGAAACCTGGGGTCGGGTTGTCCCGCTGGGCGGTATCGGTCCTGCTGCTCGTCACATCGTCATCCAAGCACGGGCCGTCAGCCCAGCGCTCGGGACAACAGTGCGGGCAGCTGGTCGGCCACCACCGGGTAGGACAGTGGCGAGGCGAAGGCGATCGCCCCGGCGAGGTCCTTGGTGGTGAAGACATTGCGGTTCTGCTTGGTGGCGCGCAGATCCGCGACGACCGGGTCGGCGAGCAGCGCAGCCTGTTCGGCCTCGCTCTCGGTCGACCAGATCAGCACGTCGGCCCCGTCGAGGGTGTCGGCCAGCTTGTCGCGGGGGATGGCCGCGCGGTGGTCGTCGACGGCGAAACTCGCGATGCTGTCCGGGATCTGCAAACCCATTGCGGTCAGGAAGTCGGTGCGCCAGCCGGGCAGCGTCGCCGTCAGGGTGCCGCCGAAGAAGCCGCCCGCCAACAACAGTGCCTTGCGGTCCTTGAACCCGGCGTTGTTCTTGGCCACGTCGGCGAACTTGGTGTCGACGTCGGTGATCAGCTGCCTCATCGTGTCGGCCTGGAACACCGCGGTGCCCACGGCGGTGGCCTGGTCCTTCCAGGGCTCGAAGAAGGCGTCGTCGCCGGACTGGGCGATGGTCGGCGCGATCGCGCTGAGCTTCTGGTAGGTGTCGGCGTCAAGGCCGGCGTTGACCGCGACGATCAGGTCGGGCTTGGTCCTGGCGATCTGGTCGACCTGAATTCCGTTGTCCAGGTTGAGCACAACGGGTCGGGACGTTCCCAGCCTGGGTTGTGCCCAGGGCCAGACACCGAATGGTTGGTCGCCGAACCAGTTCGTCACGGCGACCGGCACGACACCGACGGCCAGTAGGTCGTCCTGTTCGGTGAAACCGGCGCTGACCACCCGCTTGGGTGGGGCCGCGATGGTGGTCTCGCCGAAGATGTGTTTGACGGTGACCGATTTCGGGGCGGAGTCACCGGAGCCTTTGGACGAACACCCCGTCGCCAGCATCAGTCCGGCCACACCGGCGACCCCCAGGAACTCACGCCTGCGCAATGGCCCCACGGCGCGAGAGTAGCGAGCATCAGTCAAGCTGCAAACCCGATTCCAGGAACTTCATTGCCTTGTCGACGTTGTCGAGGGAGAACGGGCCGCTGGTGCCCAGCGCCATCACCGCACCGATCACCGCGCCCGCGAAGACCCGGATCTCGAGCTCGTGCGGTCCCCGGCCGAGCCGTCGCGCCATCGCCTTGGCGATCCCGTCGACCAGCGTGTTGTACTCGTCGCGCAGGGCAGGCTGCAGTTCGGGCAGCGAGTAGATGAGCCGCTGGCGGGTGTTCTCGTCCTGCCACTCCTCGGCCGTCATCTGCTCGTAGGCGTCGTGCACGGCGGTCCGGAAGGCGGCGACGTGGGGCATCTCCAGCGGCTGCGCCGCGAGTGCCTCGAGCATGACCGCGCTGAGATCATCGGCCAGCAGCACCGATTCCTTGCTCGGGAAGTACCGGAAGAAGGTGCTCGGCGAGATGTCGGCGGCCTCGGCGATCTGCTCGATCGTGGTCTCGGCGAAGCCCCGCTCGTCGAACAACCGGAAGGCCTCGCGCCGGATCGTCTCGCGAGTGCGGACCTTCTTGCGTTCTCGCAGGCCAGGCGAACGCGCGGGCTCCGGCATTCGTCGATTGTGGACCATGACGCGTTCCCCGCGCCCGCCGACGCGGCATTTTCCGCTCAGGACAGGACCAGTGCGGCGCCCAGGCCGATCATGGTCACCGCGATCGCCCCGTCGAGGATTCGCCACGTCAGCGGGGTGGCGAACAGGCCGGCCAGCCGTCGGGCCCCGAATCCGAGGCCGACGAACCACACCACGCTGGCCGTCACGGCGCCGATACCGAACAGCCATCGGCCGTCGGCGTGCTGATTGGCCAGGGTTCCCAGCAGCACGACGGTGTCGAGATAGACGTGCGGGTTGAGGAAGGTCAGCGCCAGGCAGGTCAGCACCACCGAGATCAGCCGGGCGGATCCGTCCTGGGTCGGGGCCATGGTGGAGGGGCGCAGGGCCCGGCGGGCGGCCAGGGCGGCGTAGCCGAACAGGAACGCCGCGCCGCCCAGTTTGGCGACGGTGACGGTCTGCGGGTGCGCGGTGATGAGCGCGCCGACGCCGGCGATGCCCGCGGTGATCAGCAGCAGATCGGACAGCGCGCACACGCCGACCACTGCCAGCACGTGCTCGCGCCGGATGCCCTGGCGCAGCACGAACGCGTTCTGGGCGCCGATCGCTGCGATCAGGGTGAACGAGGTCAGGAATCCGACCAGCAGGGGCGAGCTCATCCCCCCACGTTAGGAACTCCGCGCCTCATCAGTCCAGCTAAAGACTCTTCGCTAGCATTAGGATCGCTAATGTGGCGTTGGACGGTGAACAGCTCGCGGCCTTCGCCGCGGTGATCGAACTGGGCAGCTTCGACGCGGCGGCCGACCGCCTGCATGTGACGCCGTCGGCGATCAGCCAGCGGATCAAGTCACTCGAACAGCGGGTCGGTCAGGTGCTGGTGGTGCGCCAGAAGCCATGCTCCCCAACCCCGGCCGGGGTCCCGCTGTTGCGACTGGCCGCGCAGACCGCGGTGCTCGAGGCCGAGGCGCTGGCCGACATGGGTGGCGGGAACGATCACGCGGTACGGGTGGCGATCGCCGTCAACGCCGACTCGATGGCGACCTGGTTCGCCGCGGTGTTCGAGCGAATGCCGGACGTGCTGTTCGACGTCCGGATCGAGGACCAGGACCACTCCGCCCGGCTGCTGCGCGACGGGACGGTTATGGGCGCGGTGACCACCGAACGCGCACCGATCCCCGGCTGCCGGGTGCGTCCGCTGGGCCGGATGCGGTATACGCCGGTGGCCAGCAGGGCCTACCTTGAGCGGTGGCTGCCGGACGGATTCACTGCACGGGCCGCGTCCGCGGCCCCGTCGCTGGCCTGGAATCGGGCCGATGCTTTGCAGGACATGTTGGTGCGCAGGGTCTTTCGCCGCGACATCGCACGGCCCACCCACTTCGTGCCGACCTCGGAGGGGTTCGCAGCCGCCGTCCGGGCCGGCCTGGGCTGGGGCATGTTCCCCGAGGCGCTGGCCGCCCCGGAGATCGAGGCCGGGACGTTCGTCCGGATCTGCGATGTCCATCTCGATATCCCACTCTTCTGGCAGTGCTGGAAGCTCGACAGCGGGTTGGTCACTGCCGTCAGTGAAGCCGTGGGTGCGGCGTCGGGCACCCTCCGGTGACGGACTCTGGCGGCGGACGTATTCGACTTGGTTAACTATGTAGGAGCCCGCCCCGGGCCTAGTATCGGGTCACGGTCCCCGCCCACAGAGAGGCATGCCAATGACGGCATCACCGGTCAGCGCTGCTGCGGTCGCGTTCGGGCCCGAGACCCGGCTCTACATCGACGGCGAGCTGCGGGAGTCGGTGACCGGACGAACCGTCGACAACATCAACCCGGCGACCGAGGAAGTCCTGGGAACGTGCACCGACGCCGGGGCCGAGGACATGGACGCGGCGATCGCCGCCGCCCGCCACGCCTTCGACACCACCGACTGGTCGACCAACCACGAGTTCCGCCAGCACTGTCTGATGCAGCTGCACGACGCGCTGCACCAGGAAAAGGAGGACATCCGCGCCGAGCTGATCGCGGAGGTCGGCGCAACGCTGGCGCTGACTTACATCCCGCAGTTGGAGTGGCCGCTGGCCGACGCGGTGCGCTGGCCGGCCCAGTACATCTCCCGCTTCGGGTGGGAACGCAGCCTCGAGGACGGGGCCCTGCTGGGGGAGCCTTACCACCGGGTAGTCGTCAAGGAACCGATGGGCGTCGTGGGCGCGATCACGCCATGGAACTTCC
>JAGQTW010000474.1 GCA_020438785.1 Mycobacterium sp.
TTTTCGATCGTCGGCTCCAGCCCGGAAGCGCTGGTGACCGTGGTGGACGGTCGGGCCACCACGCACCCGATCGCCGGTACCCGCTGGCGGGGCCAGACCGAGGAAGAGGACCAGCTGCTGGAGAAGGACCTGCTGGCCGATGAGAAGGAGCGCGCCGAGCATCTGATGCTGGTCGACCTCGGCCGCAACGATCTGGGCCGGGTCTGTGTGCCGGGCACGGTGCGGGTCGAGGACTACAGCCACATCGAGCGCTACAGCCACGTCATGCACCTGGTGTCGACGGTGACGGGCGTGCTGGCGGAGGACCGCACCGCCCTCGACGCCGTGATGGCCTGCTTCCCGGCGGGCACCCTGTCCGGCGCGCCGAAGGTCCGTGCGATGGAGCTGATCGAAGAGGTCGAAAAGACCCGCCGCGGGCTCTACGGAGGTGTGGTGGGATACCTCGACTTCGCCGGCAATGCCGATTTCGCGATCGCGA
Source organism: Mycobacterium sp. (assembly GCA_020438785.1). Lineage (GTDB taxonomy): Bacteria > Actinomycetota > Actinomycetes > Mycobacteriales > Mycobacteriaceae > Mycobacterium. Next base: position 479 of record JAGQTW010000474.1, read on the forward strand.
TCCGCACCGCCCTGATGCGCAACGGCACCGCCTACGTGCAGGCCGGGGGCGGCGTGGTCGCCGACTCCAACGGGCCCTACGAATACACCGAGTCGGCCAACAAGGCCAAGACGGTGCTCAACGCGATCGCCGCGGCGGAGACGCTGAGCACGCCGTGATCCGTCTCGCGCAACTGCTGCTGGTGCTCTCGGCCGTCGGCCTGTGGATCGCCTCCCGGCTGACCTGGGTGACCATCCGCTCGTCCGACGGGTTGGGTCAGCCCAAGACCGCGGCGCTCAGCGGCACGACCTGGTCGAACGCTCTGCTGCCCCTGGCGGTCTTGCTGCTGGCGGCCGCCGTTGCCGGCCTGGCGGTGCGCGGCTGGCTGCTGCGCGGGGTCGCGGTCCTGATCGCCGCGGTGAGCCTGGCGCTGGGCTACCTCGGGGTCAGCCTGATGCAGATGCCGGACATCAGTGTCCGCGGCGCCGACCTGGCGCAGGTTCCGGTGGTGTCCCTGGTCGGCAGCGAACGTCACCTCGGCGGCGCCGCGATCACCATCGTCGCGGCGGTGGGTGCGCTGCTGGCGGCGGTGCTGCTGATGCGCGCCGCACCCGGAGGCCATCCGACCGGGAAATACGCGACGCCGGCGGCGCGCCGATCGGCCGCGCGTACCGGCGACGGTGCCGAGGCAGTTTCCGAGCGGGGCATGTGGGACGCGCTCGATGAGGGCCGTGATCCCACCGAGGCCGCCGACGAATCGGAGACCGAGGGTCGGTGACGGGCGACGGCCGCGTGGCGGCTACCCTTCCAGGGACATCAGTCTGCAGCGTCAGAAGGGATCAGGCTGCCATGAGTTCGGCAACCGTGCTCGACTCCATCATCGAGGGAGTCCGGGCCGACGTCGCCGCTCGTGAAGCGATCATCAGCCTGGCCGAGGTCAAGGACGCCGCCAAGGCAGCACCTGCCCCGCTGAACGTCCTGGCCGCGCTGCGGGCCCCCGGCATCGGCGTGATCGCCGAAGTGAAGCGCGCCAGTCCTTCACGCGGCCAACTGGCCAACATCGCCGACCCGGCCGAATTGGCCCGCGCCTACGAGAGCGGCGGCGCCCGGGTCATCAGCGTGTTGACCGAAGAGCGCCGGTTCCACGGCTCACTGGCCGACCTGGACGCGGTGCGTGCCGCCGTCAGGATCCCGGTGCTCCGCAAAGACTTCATCGTGGGCCCCTACCAGATTCACGAGGCCCGGGCGCACGGTGCGGACATGCTGCTGCTGATCGTCGCGGCCCTCGACCAACCGGCGCTGGAGTCGATGCTGGAACGCACCGAATCGCTGGGCATGACCGCTCTGGTCGAGGTACACACCGAGGAGGAGGCCGACCGGGCGTTGCAGGCCGGGGCCAAGGTGATCGGTGTGAACGCCCGCGATCTCAAGACGCTGGAGGTTGACCGGGACTGCTTCGGCCGGATCGCGCCGGGCCTACCCTCCAACATCATCCGGATCGCGGAGTCGGGCGTTCGCGGCACCGCGGACCTGCTGGCCTATGCCGGGGCCGGCGCCGATGCCGTGCTCGTCGGCGAGGGGCTGGTGACCAGCGGCGACCCGCGTAATGCGGTGGCCGATCTGGTGACCGCGGGGGCCCACCCGTCATGCCCGAAACCGGCACGGTGAATCGACCCGATCAACCTGCGTTGTCGAGCTTGAACATGGCTGATACCTCCACCCCCGACCTGCCCCGCACCAGTGCGGCGGTCGCCGAGCCGACGAGCCACGACCCCGACGCCCGAGGCCACTTCGGCGTGTTCGGCGGCCGGTACGTGCCCGAGGCCCTGATGGCGGTGATCGAAGAGGTCACCGCGGCCTATGAGAAGGCCCGCACCGATCAGACGTTCCTGGACGAGCTCGACCGGTTGCAGACCCACTACGCGGGTCGGCCGTCGCCGCTGTACGAGGCGAGCCGGCTCAGCGAGCACGCCGGGGGAGCGCGCATCTTCCTCAAGCGTGAGGACCTGAACCACACCGGATCGCACAAGATCAACAACGTGCTCGGTCAGGCCCTGCTGGCCAAGCAGATGGGCAAGACCCGGGTGATCGCCGAGACCGGAGCGGGTCAGCATGGGGTGGCCACCGCCACCGCGTGTGCGCTGCTGGGCCTGGAGTGCGTCATCTACATGGGTGCGGTCGACACCGCCCGCCAGGCGCTCAACGTGGCCAGGATGCGACTGCTGGGCGCCGAGGTGGTGTCGGTGCAGTCGGGCTCCAAGACCCTCAAGGACGCGATCAACGACGCCTTCCGCGACTGGGTCACCAACGCCGACCGCACCTACTACTGCTTCGGAACCGCGGCCGGACCGCACCCGTTCCCGCTCATGGTCCGCGATTTCCAGCGCGTCA
>JAGQTW010000066.1 GCA_020438785.1 Mycobacterium sp.
TGAACGAGAAGCACTACCGGGTGGTCGCCCTCGGCAAGCCCACCGAGGAGCAGCGCACGCAGTGGTATTTCCAGCGCTACGTGGCGCAGTTCCCCTCCGGCGGGGAGATCGTCCTGTTCGACCGGTCCTGGTACAACCGCGCCATGGTGGAACCGGTGTTCGGGTTCTGCACCGACGAGGAGTACCGCAACTTCCTCAAGGGCGTGGTCGGCTTCGAGAAGGACCTCGTGCGCCAGGGCACCATCCTGGTGAAGCTGTACTTCAGCGTCACCAAGGAGGAGCAGGCCCGCCGGTTCGAGCGGCGCCGCGACGACCCGTTGCGGCAGTGGAAGCTCAGCGAGATCGACGTCCAGGCCCAGGAACACTGGGACGACTTCACCGAGGCCAAGTACCACATGCTGCGCCGCACCAGCACCGCCGACGCCCCCTGGACCATCGTGCGCTCCGAGGACAAGCACAAGGCCCGGCTCAACGCGATCCGCGCGATGCTCAACGCGGTGCCCTACCTGGGCCGCGCCGATGACGTCGACTTCGTCCCGGACCCGGAGATCGTCATCCCCGCCGCGCAGGAGCTGGCCCTGATGGAGGCCGACCGGATCCGCAGCGGCAAGTTCACCGGCTGACCGCCGGTCAGTCCGCGGAGCTCATCTCGGCGTAGCGCAGCACCGCGGCGATCCCGTCCGCGGGGTTCAGCCGCTCGTCGGTGCGTACCAGCGCGGCCCCGGTGGCCACCGCGAGCAGCGGTAGCGCCTCATCGGCGCGCAGGGTCCGCTCCGGCGCCCCACCCAGCTGCGAAAGGGTGTCGGCGTCGGGGGCGATCATCGCCAGCTCGGCGTCCGCGACCACGGTGGCGTCGCCGAGCTCACCGACGATCAGGGTGTCCACCGCGCCGTCGCGCAGGGCCGCCGTCACGTCGGCGAGGCCCTCGACCGCCAGCCCGGTCCCGCGGCCGGCTGCGAACCGCTGCGCCGCGTCGTCGATGGTGGCCAGCCGGCGCTTGAGGAACTCCTGGCCGATCTCGTGCTGCACCTCGGCCTCGTCGGTGCCCGCGGCGCGGCCGCCGCCCTGCAACGGCACGACCTTGTCGGCCACCCGCTCCGGCAGGGCGCCGGCCAGTTCCGCGCGGGCCCCGGCCTCACCCTCGATGAACACCAGGTCGGCCCCGGAGTCGTCCACCAGGTGGGTGATGCGGTCGGCCACCGCGCCGATGTTCTTGCGGATGGCCTCCTCGACCTTGCCCTGCGCGGTGCCGTACTCGTGGTGCTCGGCGGACTTGGCCTTGTGCACGGGCCGGCCCCCGCCGTCCACGCTCTCGCTGCGGGTGGCGCCGGCACGGTGGATGGTGATGTCGGCCCCGGCGTGATCGACGGCGACCACCAGATGGGTGGTGTGCAGATGTCCGTGCTCGACGATCGGAATCAGGTACGGCAGTTCGGAGACCCGCAGCAGGGTGGTGGCGGGTGGCCGGATCAGATGTTCGTCGACGACGACGGTGGCGCCGGCCGCGATCACCGCGCGACCGCTGCGGCCGACCGGGGGATGGGCGCCGCGGACGGCGCCGTCGATGGCCTCGATGACGGCGGCGTCGACGGACCGTTCCTCAAGGTGCTTGCGAACGTCGCGCAACCGGGCGTCGAGTTGGGCGGCCGCGTCCTGGGTGTCGTGGGAATCGTCGAAATAGACGGAGACGAAGGGGCCTTTCGCATCCACCAGCGGGCGAAAGCGTTCCGAGCGCATGGGTCCTCCTGAGCGTGATATCGGGCGGTTCTCCACGGGGACCAATCCCCCGACCACTGCACACAACCTACGCCGGGCGCGATCACCCGTCGTCGGCGCTCACCCGGGCCATCCCTCCGTGGCGACGCCGGCAACGCGCTCGATAGGCTCGGGTCCATTGCTGCGTTCGCAGCCGGATCACGGCGTAGGAGATCGGGTGTTCGGCCCGTTGTCGAGGGGATCGGCCGAGACAGGGGTGGGGAGATGAGCGCGTCGACGACGCGGGCCGGGCCCGCCGGGGCCCAGGCGGCCGCGCCGACCGCTAATCCCTGGAACGCGTTGTGGGCCATGATGGTCGGCTTCTTCATGATCCTGGTGGACGCGACGATCGTCGCGGTCGCCAATCCCAGCATCATGGACGCGCTGCACATCACCGACTACGACAGCGTCATCTGGGTGACCAGCGCCTACCTGCTGGCCTACGCCGTGCCGCTGCTGTTTGCCGGCCGGCTCGGGGACCGGTTCGGGCCGAAGAACCTCTACATCGCCGGGCTGGCGATCTTCACGGCGTCATCGCTGTGGTGCGGGCTGGCCGGCTCGATCGGCGTGCTGATCGCCGCCCGCGTCGTGCAGGGGATCGGGGCGGCTCTGCTGACCCCGCAGACGCTGTCGACGATCACCCGCATCTTCCCGGCCGACCGGCGCGGCGTGGCGCTGAGCGTGTGGGGCGCCACGGCCGGGGTGGCCACCCTGGTCGGGCCGCTGGCCGGGGGTGTGCTGGTCGACAACCTCGGCTGGGAATGGATCTTCATCGTCAACGTCCCGATCGGCATCATCGGTCTGGCCCTTGCGGTGTGGTTGGTTCCGGCGCTGCCCACCACCAGCCACCGCTTCGACATCCCGGGCGTGGTGCTGTCCGGGATCGGCATGTTCCTCATCGTGTTCGGGCTGCAGGAGGGGCAGGGCCACCACTGGGCGCCGTGGATCTGGGCCGTCATCGTCGCCGGTATGGGCTTCATGGCGGCGTTCGTCTACTGGCAGTCGATCAACCGCAACGAACCGCTGATCCCGCTGGAGATCTTCGCCGACCGCGACTTCAGCCTCTCCAATGTCGCCATCGCCGTCATCGGCTTCGCCGTCACGGCGATGGTGTTGCCGGTGATGTTCTATGCGCAGGCGGTGGCCGGGCTGACCCCGACCCGGTCGGCGCTGCTGACCGCACCGATGGCCATCGCCAGCGGTGTGCTGGCGCCACTCGTCGGCCGGATCATCGACCGAACCCACCCCCGCCCGCTGATCGGCTTCGGCTTCTCCACCCTGGCCGTCGCGCTGACGTGGCTGTCGTTCGAGATGACCCCGACCACCCCGATCTGGCGGCTGCTGTTGCCGCTGACCGCAATGGGGGTTGGCATGGCGTTCATCTGGGCGCCACTGGCGACGACCGCCACCCGCAACCTGCCGCCGCGGCTGGCCGGTGCGGGCTCGGGTGTCTACAACGCCACCCGCCAGGTCGGCTCGGTGCTCGGCAGCGCCGGGATGGCGGCGTTCATGGCGCAGCGGATCGGCGCCCTGATGCCGTCGGGACCGGGCGGACCGGCCGCCCAGGAGTCGGCGGTGCGCGAGTTGCCGGGGTTCCTGCACGAGCCGTTCGCGGCGGCGTTGTCGCAGTCGTTGCTGCTGCCCGCATTCGTGGCGCTGTTCGGGGTGATCGCGGCGCTGTTCTTCATCGGGGGGATGCGGCGCCGCATCGAGGGACCGAGCTTCTCACCCGCCGAGGCGGTGACCGACCCGATACCGGTCCACGAGGGTTGGGACGACGACTTCTACTTTGAATACAACGTTTTCGAACACGACGCCGGCGGATACAACGGCGCGTACCACGATGAACACCATGGCGTCGTCGGTCCCGCCGGCGTGCCGCCGGTCGACGATGCCCGGGAGGCCGACACCGACCGACTCAGGTGGCACGAACCGGAGCCGGTCGGCCTCGGCCACAACGGCTTTCATCTCGAGGAAGATCGCGACGGGTGCGCCGATCTGGTCGCCGAGACCGAGGAGTCGCACGGCCGGCACCGGCTGAGCGACGGCACCGCGCCGCATCGGCCGCGGCATTACCGCGAGGACGACGAGGGTGCTGACGACGATGCCGAAACCTACGGCCGGCACGCACTGGCCGGTCGATCGAGGCTGTCCGGCGCCGATCTAGCGCTACCCTGACCGCAGTATTTGGGATCGGTAGCGCCGACGCGGGTCTGCACTGTTGTCCTGAACGCACCGAAGGGCAACAGCATGAACCGGTCTCGCCGCACCCGTGGAATCCGTCAGGCCTCGAGCGCCGGGACGTATCTGCGTCTCGGTATCGGGGTCCTGGCGGCGGTCGGTATGGCGGGGTGCGCCACCTCGACCACCACGCCCGCCAGGCAGGAGTCCGCCCCGCCGAAACCCGCGTCGAGCGCCGCTTCGGCGCCGGCGACGCCGGCGGCCGCTCATGGTGTCGAGGGCACGCTCGCCGACGTTCCATGGTCGAAGGTGGGCCCGGGCTGGGCGCTGGCTGTGTGGAGCCCGGCCACCCCGCACCGGCCCGGTGAGCAGCAGGCCCCCGGCGAACCGGCCGGCGAGGACGCGGGCAGCACGCTGTTCCTGGTCGACCCCGCCGGTGACCGCTACCCCATCACCACGTTCGCACCGGGCGCCAACATGGATCTGGTCGACTGGTCGGGTGACGGCAGCCACGCGCTGTTCACCCAGTTCGTCGCCACCCGATCGTCGGTGCTCTCGGTGGATCTGCACACCGGCGTGCAGACCGCGCTGTCCGGCGTCGGCCAGCCGCGATTCACCCGGCCCAACGGCACCGCGCTGCTGATCTCGACCCACTTCAACGGCGCCGAGCCAGGCACCCTGAAACGGGTTGACCTGCAAGGCAATCTGCAGATGACGTACCCGACCGAGCAGCTGGGCGGCGCCGGGCAGTTCAGCGGCGCCTTCGCGGAATCGCCCGACGGCAAGCAACTGGTGCTCGGCACCGCCAACCTGAACAACGACCTGGTGCCCAGGGCCGACAACAGCCTCGTCGTACTGGACAACGACGGAACCGTGGTCCGGAGGTTGGCGGCACCGATGCCGAAGGCGCTCTGCGCACCGGTGAAGTGGTGGACCGCGG
>JAGQTW010000475.1 GCA_020438785.1 Mycobacterium sp.
GCGCCGGGCAGCCAGAAGTGGAACGGCACGATCGCCGACTTCGACAGTGCGCCCACGAGCACCAGGACGACCGCGACCGCGACCGCGGTGCCGTGGGGCGGCGCGGCCACCAGTTCGGACAGCAGGAAGGTGCCCGCGGCGTGCCCGAGGATGACGATGCCGGCCAGCATCGCCAGTCCGCCCGCGGTGGTGACCAGCAGGGCCTGCATGGCGGCCCGGCGGCTGGTCGCGCGCTCGGCGTAGTGGCCGACGAGCAGGAATGACAGCACCGTGGTCAGTTCCCAGAACGTGTAGAGCAGCAGCATGTTGTCGCTGATCACCAGGCCGAACATCGCCCCGGAGAACGCCACCAGTTCGGCGGCGAAGCTGGGCAGCCGGTTCTCGGTGTGCCCGTCGCGATGGTCGAAGTACCCGGCGCAGTAGAACAGCACCAGGGCGCCGATGCCGAGCACGAGCACGCTCATGATCGCGGCCAGGGTGTCGAAGCGCAGGTCGATGTCCATCGACAGCTCCGGCACCCACGGGATCCGCACCGTTTCGGCGGCGTGGCCGTCCGGGGGCCAGTTCAGGGCCACCCAGCCCAGCGACGCCGCGGGCACCAGCGCCAGGGGATAGAAGGCCAGCCGACCCCACCGCATCACAAGGACCGGCGCCACGGCGGCGGCGATCGCATGCGCGAGCAGGACGACGAGCATGGCACTCCGATCTCTAGGACGGTGGGCGCGTCGTGATCCGGTGGGCGCGCCGGCGCGTCGGTGATCTACCGGTCGGTCGGGGTGTCAGCCTTGTTTAGGGCTTGGTCTTAGCGCCACTCTACGTGGTTGACGCGGAGGTGAAATGCCCAGCCCACCGGGCGGTGCCGCTCAGGTGGTCGGTCCCGGATGTGAGTATGACTGTGCGGCAATGCTTCTCAGCATCCGGCAAACGGCGATCCGGCGGGATTCCACCGGGGCGGGCCGTCGACCGGGCCCACGTGGCTCCCGCACCGCCGGGCGCCCAGCAGTCGCAGCGGCACCGCGTGTCCGACCAGGCCCAGCCCGGCGCCGAGGATCGGCCAGATCGGCCAGAAGTACCACGCGCCCGCCGTCAGTCCGACGGCCAGCCAGACCGTGAGGACGATGACGACCATGGTCAGGTACGCGGCGAGGTGCAGGCGCACCGACATCCGGGCGGCGTTGCGGCGGGCCGCTACCCGGCGGGGGTCGGTGCGGCGCAACCGGGCCACCGGCAGATCGGCGGCCAGCCGGCGCAACTCGTCGGCGGTATGGGTGGCGAAGGTGGCCTGCAGCCGGCGCTCGTATTCGGTCATGTCGAGGTAACCCTGCGCCAGCGCCTGGCCCAGGATGTTCGCGGTGTCCTCGCGGTCGCGGTCGCCGACCCGGACGGTTGGGATGGGAGCAACGGGAAGAGTCATATTCCAACTGTGACATGTCACTCGTGGACCGTCAAGACTGTAGTTGAATCGGGGCATGGCCGATCCACAGCCGGTCGACCGGGTTGTCAGGGCCACCCGGCTGATCGCCGCGCCCGCCGCGACCATCTTCGAATTGATCGCCGACCCGGCCCGCCAGCCCGAGTGGGACGGCAACGACAACCTCGGCCTGGCCGAGCCCGGCCAGCGGGTGCACGCCGTGGGCGAGGTGTTCACGATGACGCTCAACCACGGCGCGGTGCGGGAGAACCACGTCGTGGAGTTCGACGAGGGCGGTCTGATCGCCTGGTGTCCCGCCGAGCCGGCGGCCGAACCGCCCGGTCACCTGTGGCGCTGGGAACTCGAACCGGTCGACGCGGGCCACACGCGGGTCACCCACACCTACGACTGGAGCCGGCTGACCGACCCCAAGCGGCTGGAGCGGGCCCGCGCCACCACGGCCGAGCGGCTGCGCGCGTCGATGGACCGGCTGGCCGCGGTCGCCGAGCGCCCTTGACGCCTCGGGTGTGCGGATTCACACGCGACACGCCGTCGACCCCGGATGGGGTTGCACAGTCGCCTGCTCAGCGGCCTTCGGCGAACGCGCGCAGCGACTCCACCTGAACCGGGTCCAGCGACGGCCGCACCGTCTCGCGGGCCTTGGTGACGTCGGCCGCGGTGACGTCCGCCGCGTCGATCGAACGCCGCATCGCGGTCAGCGCCGCCTCCCGCAGCAGGGCCACGCAGTCGGCGGCGCTGTAGCCGTCCAGTTCGGTGGCCAGCTTGTCCAGGTCGACGTCCGCACTCAGCGGCACCGATTTGCCTGCGGTGCGCAGGATCTCGCGGCGGGCATCGGCGTCGGGCGGTTCGACGAAGACCAGCTTCTCCAGCCGGCCGGGACGCAAGAGGGCCGGATCGATGAGGTCCGGACGGTTGGTGGCGCCGAGGACGACCACGTCGCGCAGGGGCTCGATACCGTCGAGTTCGGTAAGTAGTGACGCCACCACCCGGTCGGTCACACCCGAGTCGAAGCTCTGCCCGCGGCGCGGCGCCATCGCGTCGATCTCGTCGAGGAAAACCAGTGATGGCGCGGAATCCCTTGCCCGGCGGAATAATTCGCGAACCGCCTTCTCCGAGGAGCCGACCCACTTGTCCATCAACTCGGCACCCTTGACGGAATGCACGCTCAACCGGCCGGAACTGGCCAGCGCGCGCACCACGAACGTCTTGCCGCAGCCCGGCGGGCCATAGAGCAGCACACCCTTCGGCGGGTCCACGCCCAGGCGGGCGAAGGTGTCCGGATGCTGCAGCGGCCACAACACGGCCTCGGTCAGCGCCGCCTTGGTGTCGGCCATGTCGCCGACGTCCTCCAGCGTCACCGAGCCGACCGATACCTCCTCGGTGGCCGACCGTGACAACGGCCGGATCACCGTCAGCGCGCCCTTGAAGTCGTCCTGAGTGAGTGACGGCGGCTTGCCGTCCTCGCTGGCGCGCGCCGCCGCCCGCAGTGCCGCCTCGCGCACCAGCGCGGCCAGGTCGGCGCGCACGAAACCCGGTGTGCGGTCGGCGATCTCGGACAGCTCCAGATCCTGGGCCGGAACGTCCCGAAGCAGCACCTCCAGCAGCGCCTTCCGGGTGGCGGCATCGGGCAGGCTCAGGCCGAGTTCGCGGTCGCACAGATCCGGGGCCCGCAACCGCGGGTCGAGTGCATCGGGCTGCTGCGAGGTGGCGATGAACACCACCCCCGGGGTGGCCACGGCCTTGCGCAGCTCACTCAGAATCATCGTGGCCACCGGCTCGGGTGGGGTGGGCAGCAGCGCGTCGATGTCGGTGATCAGCAGCACGCCGCCGCCGTTGCCCACGGTCGCGACCGCGTTGGCGACCGCCTGCTGGCGATCCTGGGCCGCCAGCGCGCCGACATCCGGCCCGTCGAGTTCCACCAGCCGCCGCCCGGCGCACACCGCCCGGACCAGGGTGGCCTTGCCGACCCCGGCCGGTCCGGTGATGAGAACGCCGAGACTCGGCTTGGCGCCCAGCTTCTCGAGCAGCGCGGGCTCGTCGAGGGCGAGCTTGAGCCACTCGGTGAGCCGGCCCGCCTGCACATGCTGTCCCTTGAGGTCGTCGATCGACACCGGCGGCGCCTCGGGCCAGTGCATCGGCGGGCTCACCGCCGCCGCGGCCGCGTCACCGGTCGCGGGCGTGACCCCGTCCCCCCAGTTGACCGACGAATTCGGTTGCACGCTCACCGGTCCCGCCGGATCGGTGCCGGTGACCGTCAGCAACTCCGAGGTCCAGGTGATGCCCACCGACGAGGCGAGCGCCGCGCTGGCTTCCGACGTCGAGGTGCCCGGACCGAGGTCGCGCGGCAGCAGTGACACCGTATCTCCGACGCTGAGCACCTTGCCGAGCAGCGCCTGGCGCAGCGTCGCCGAGGACACCGACTTGGTGGCCAGGGTCGAACCGCTCAACGTCACCGACCGCGCGCCGTACACCGTCACCGGGGACACCAGCACCGTGGTGTCCTCCCGCAGCCCGGCATTGGACAGCGTCACGTCGTCGAGCAGTGCGGTGCCCGCCGGGGTGCCCGCCGGCGCCACCCCGGCCACCGCCGCGGTGGTCCGTGAACCGGTGAGCGAGATCGCGTCCCACTCCCGGATGCCGAGCGCGGCGATGGCCTCCGGGTGCAGCCGCACCACACCGCGGCGGGAGTCCAGGGCCGAAGTGTTCAAGCGCGCGGTCAGCGTCAGCCGCGACACCGGCGCGGGGGAGTCGGCGAACGTGGAGTCGGACACCGCTCAGCGCCCCGGTTTACGCAGGCCGAGCCGGGCCACCGAGCGGCGCCGCGGGTGCTGGGAGCGTCGGATCGCCCGGCGCGCGGCGCGCTGCTGGCGCGGCCGATCGTTCCAGGCCTCCGGGTGCGCGGCGACCCAGCGTTGCGAGCGCACCGCGAACGGGATGTGGATGACGTAGGCGGCGATGATCAGCAGGATCACCAGGTACGGGAACACGAACGCGGCGGCGGTGCCGATCGCCAGCATCGCCAGCAGCGGGGCGACCATGTTCGGCTTGACCGCGAAGGTGTGCACCTTGCGCATCGGGATGCGGCTGACGACCAGCAGCGAGACCCCCACCATCCAGGCGATGATGATGCTCTCCGCCGTCTGTGTGGTCCACCACTCGCCCGGCCACTGCATCCTGGCCGCGAGCGGGCCGATGGCGCCGATCGCGCCCGCCGGTGCCGGCATCCCGACGAAGTACTCCTTGGTGTAGGCGGGCAGGTCGGCGTCCAGCAGCGCGTTGAAGCGGGCCAGGCGCAGCACAATGCACACCGCGTAGAGCAGCACCACGATCCAGCCGAGGCGGGAATGCGACAGCAGCAGCGAGTACACGATGAACGCCGGGGCCACCCCGAAGTTCAC
>JAGQTW010000476.1 GCA_020438785.1 Mycobacterium sp.
GGATGATGTGGATGGCCTCGGCCTCGAGGACCCGCAGGTGGCTGAGCTCGTACTGCCCGGGTCTGGGGCGTTCCAACAGATCCTCGGTCATCGATTCCTCGTAAAGTTGGTAGATTTGACCAGAATTACTTTCTTGACAGACTATAGATGGAGCCGAGTGCCTGTCAACGACCGGTGGCGGGGCGCAACCGCGGTTCTGACCTCTGCGCGCTCCTGGGGCATACGAGTGGTGCCCGACTTCGAGCGACTGTCGCCGGCGCCCGGTTGATCCGTGACGACCGTGAGGTTCACAGTCGCTCGAAGCCGGGCACGACGGGTCCGGCCGGGACCGGTGCGGACAGGTCGGGACGACAGGAACCGCTAGCGAACGACCTCGTGGAGCTTGCCGGTCGCGACATCGAAGACGAATCCACGCAACGACTCGTGTTTGGTGACGAACGGGCTGAGCTCGATACGCCGAAGGGACTGGCGAACGTCCTCTTCGACGTCGGGGAACGACTCGGCGGCCCACTCCGGCTTGATACCGGTCTCGTCCTGCAGATCGCGTTTGAAGGCGTCGTCGGTGAACGTCAGCATGCCGCAATCGGTGTGGTGGATGAGGATGATCTCCCTGGTACCGAGCAGTCGCTGGCTGATGGCCAGCGAGCGGATCTCGTCGTCGGTGACGACTCCCCCGGCGTTACGGATGACGTGTGCCTCACCGTCTTTGAGCCCCAGAATCCGGTACACGTCCAGGCGGGCGTCCATGCAGGCCACCACCGCGACATGCTTGCTCGGCGGCATCGGGAGCGGCCCGGTGAAAGTCTTCGCATACTCGACGTTGTTGGCCAGGTATTCCTCGGTGACGCTCACGGCGCTCTCCTCATGTCTCGCTTTGCGCACAGCTGACCGGAGGGATCGTAGCCGCCGGACCGCGGTAAAGCACGGTCACCGATCACGCTGATCAGAACCCGGGTCAGGCGACGCCTGGCCGCGTCGGAGATCAGGGCGGCGGGGGGATACTCGCGGTGACCGGTGGGCTGGCGACCTCCGGCGACACCGTCTCCGACGCCTCCGGCGTCTTCGACTTGGTGGTCTCACCCGTCGTCATCTCAGTGGTGCTCGGGGGCGTGAACGTGCCCGGGTCGGACAGGATCGTCTCGCCGCTCCCCTCGTGGGCGGTGGCCGTCAGGACGCCCATGGCCACCAGGGCCCCGGCGCCGGCCATTGCCGCCAGCACCTTCACCCGCGACGCCGGCATCGGCTGATTCGGGTTCATCTCCGACACTTCCCATCGATTTTCGAGGCATCCGGCGACCCGCATCGGCCGCCTCTGGTGCCCGGTCGGATAACCGCGATCGGCGCCGGCGAAACGTCCTGACCTGCCGCTGCGTCAGCCGCTGCTCGGGATGGGCGCGCTCCTCCCCGCGTTGCCCAGGGCGATCTCCTACCCTGTCCCCCATGGATCCAGTGGGCGGTACCGCGTGACGCGGTTCCTGGCGCGCCGCCTGCTCAACTACCTGGTGCTGCTGGCGCTGGCGTCGTTCCTGACGTTCACGCTGACCTCGTTGACGTTCGCCCCGCTCAACAGCCTGCTGCAGCGCAATCCGCGGCCGCCGCAGGCGGTGATCGATGCCAAGGCCGCCGAGCTCGACCTCGACAAACCCATCCCGCTGCGCTACGGACACTGGGTGTCCGGCGCCGTACGCGGCGACTTCGGCACCACCGTGAACGGTCAACCCGTATCCGACGAGTTGTGGCGGCGCATCGGAGTCAGCCTGCGGCTGCTGGTGATCGGCTCGGTGTTCGGCACCGTCATCGGCGTGGTCGTCGGCGCGTGGGGTGCGGTTCGTCAGTACCGGCTGTCCGACCGCGTCATCACCCTGCTGTCGCTCCTGGTGATCAGCACCCCGACGTTCGTGATCGCCAACCTGCTGATCCTGGCCGCGCTGCGGGTGAATTCCGTTCTGGGCGTGCAGATCTTCGAGTACACCGGGGAGACCTCACCCGATGCGATCGGCGGAACCTGGGATCGGTTCGTCGACCGGCTGCAGCACCTGGTCCTGCCCACCTTCACGCTGGCGCTCTCGGCGATCGCGGGTTACAGCCGCTACCAACGCAATGCGATGCTCGACGTGCTGGGTCAGGACTTCATCCGCACCGCCCGGGCCAAGGGCCTCACCCGCCGCCAGGCCCTGTTCAAACACGGCCTGCGCACCGCCCTGATCCCGATGGCGACGCTGTTCGCGTACGGCGTCGCCGGATTGGTCACCGGGGCGGTGTTCGTCGAGAAGATCTTCGGCTGGCACGGCATGGGCGAATGGGTGGTGCAGGGCATCGCGACCCAGGACACCAACATCGTCGCGGCGATCACCGTGTTCACCGGCGCGGTGGTGCTGTTGGCCGGTCTGCTGTCCGACGTCATCTACGCCATCCTCGATCCGCGGGTGCGGGTGACATGACCGAACCGGCCACCGCGAAAGCCAAATCCGGCGTCGACGTCACCGGGTTCGTCAGCCGGCGCACCCTGGTGCTGCGCCGGTTCGCCCGCAACCGCCCGGCGATGGCGTCGCTGGTGATCCTGGTGCTGCTGTTCGTCGGCTGCTACGCGTTGCCCCCACTGCTTCCCTGGTCCTACACCGACCTCGACTTCTACGCGCTGCAGGACCCGCCGAGCACCGAGCACTGGTTCGGCACCAACGCCCTCGGCCAGGATCTGCTCGCCCAGATCCTGCGGGGCATGCAGAAGTCGATGCTGATCGGCCTGTGCGTGGCGGTGATCTCGACCGGGATCGCCGCCACCATCGGTGCGATCGCCGGGTATTTCGGCGGCTGGCGGGACCGGGCGCTGATGTGGGTGGTGGACCTGCTGCTGGTGGTGCCGAGCTTCATCCTGATCGCGATCATCACGCCGCGGACCAAGAACTCGGCCAACGTCGCCCTGCTGATCGTGCTGCTGGCCGGCTTCAGCTGGATGGTCAGCTCGCGGATGGTGCGCGGTTTGACCATGAGCCTGCGGGAACGCGAATTCGTCCAGGCGGCAAGGTATATGGGTGTGCCGAGCCGGCGGATCATCACCCGCCACATCGTGCCCAACGTCGCCTCGATCCTCATCATCGACGCAGCACTCAACGTCGGCGTGGCGATACTGGCCGAAACCGGGCTGAGCTTCCTGGGTTTCGGGGTCCAGCCGCCCGACGTCTCGCTGGGCACGCTGATCGCCGACGGCACCAACTCGGCCACCACCTTCCCGTGGGTGTTCCTGTTCCCGGCCGGGGTGCTGGTGCTGATCGTGGTCTGCGCCAACCTGACCGGTGACGGCCTGCGGGACGCGCTGGACCCGGGCAGCACGAATCTGCGCCGGGTGCGCAGAAAGAAGCGGGCGTGACCGGCCGGCTGCTGGAGGTCAACGACCTGTCCGTCACCTTCCCGACCGACGGCGGCGACCTGCACGCCGTGCGCGGACTGAGCTATCACGTCGCGCCGCGCGAGGTAGTGGCGATGGTCGGCGAGTCGGGATCGGGCAAATCGGCGGCGGCCATGGCCGTCATCGGACTGCTGCCGGAGTACGCCGAGGTTTCGGGTTCGGTCCTGCTCAACGGGCAGGAACTGCTCGGCATGGGAGATGCCGAGATGTCGCGCATCCGCGGTATGCGCATCGGCACGGTCTTCCAGGACCCGATGTCGGCGTTGACACCGGTGTACACCGTCGGCGATCAGATCGCCGAGGCCATTCGGGTGCATCACCGCGACGTCGGCAAGCAGACCGCCCGGCGACGGGCCACCGAGCTGCTCGACCTGGTCGGCATCGCCCAGCCCGAACAGCGGGCCCGCGCCTTCCCGCACGAGCTGTCCGGGGGCGAGCGCCAGCGGGTGGTGATCGCCATCGCGATCGCCAACGACCCCGACCTGCTGATCTGCGACGAGCCGACAACCGCGCTGGACGTCACGGTGCAGGCCCAGATCCTCGAGGTGCTGCGGACCGCCCGCGACGTGACCGGCGCCGGTGTCTTGATCATCACCCACGACCTGGGGGTGGTCGCCGAGTTCGCCGACCGCGCCCTGGTGATGTACGCCGGCCGCGCGGTCGAGGTGGCCGGGGTGGACGAGTTGTACCGCGACCGTCGAATGCCCTACACCGCAGGGCTTCTCGGATCCGTGCCGCGGCTGGACGCCCCGCAGGGCGCGCGGCTGGTTCCGATACCGGGAGCACCCCCGTCGCTGGTGAACCTGCCGCCGGGATGCCCGTTCGCGCCCCGCTGCCCGCTGGCCATCGGCGAGTGCCGGGCCGCCGAGCCGGCCCTGCTGGCCGTCGGCGAGGGTCATGGGGCGGCCTGCATCCGCACCGAGCGCGTCGCAGGCCGCACCGCCGCCGAGATCTACGGGGTGTCGACCCGGCCGCCGGCCATCGAAACGGACACCGACCCGGAGGTCGTCGTCAGCGTCCGCGATCTGGTCAAGACCTACAAGCTGACCAAGGGTGTGGTGTTCCGGCGCCAGATCGGCGAGGTCCGCGCCATCGACGGCATCAGCTTCGACCTGCAGCAGGGCCGCACCCTGGGCATCGTCGGCGAGTCGGGGTCCGGCAAATCCACCACACTGCACGAGATCCTGGAGCTCACCGCCCCGCAGTCCGGTTCGATCGAGGTGCTGGGCAACGACGTGGCGACACTGAGCCCGGCACGCCGGCGCGAGCTGCGCCGCGACCTGCAGGTGGTCTTCCAGGATCCGGTGGCCTCGCTCGATCCCCGGCTACCGGTCTTCGAATTGCTGGCGGAGCCGCTGAGCGCCAACGGGTTCGACAAGGAGCGCACCGAGGACCGGGTGGCCGAGCTGTTGGAGATCGTGGGACTGAGCCGCGCCGACGCGAGCCGCTATCCGAGCGAGTTCTCCGGCGGCCAGAAGCAGCGGATCGGCATCGCCCGCGCGCTGGCGTTGCAGCCCAAGATCCTGGCCCTCGACGAGCCGGTGTCCGCCCTGGACGTGTCGATCCAGGCCGGCATCATCAACCTGCTGCTGGACCTGCAGAACCAGTTCGACCTGTCGTATCTGTTCGTCTCCCACGACCTGTCGGTGGTGCGGCACCTGGCCCACCGGGTCGCGGTGATGCACCGGGGCGCGATCGTGGAGTACGGCGACGCCGACGAGGTGTTCGGCAATCCGCAGCACGAGTACACCCGCACGTTGCTGGCCGCTATCCCGCAACCGGATCCGACCCGCCGCTAGCATCAGTGCCGTGACCCGAATGATCCGCCGGTACGCCGGCCGAGTTGCGGTGCTGGCAGTGGTGGCAGGCCTGGTCCTGGTCGGCTGTTCGGGCGGCAAGCGGGAGGTCCCGGCCGCGGGCGGTAACGCCGAACTCGGCTCGACCAGTGACATCAACCCCCAGGACCCCGCGACCTTGCAGAAGGGCGGCAACCTGCGGCTGGCGCTCTCGTCGTTCCCGTCGAACTTCAACACCCTCAACATCGACGGCAACGAGGCCGACACCGGTTCGATGCTGCGGGCGACCATGCCGCGCGCGTTCGTGATCGCGGCCGACGGTTCGATGAAGGTCAACACCGACTACTTCACCAATGTCGAACTGACGGGGACCAATCCCCAGGTGGTGAAGTACACCATCAACCCCAAGGCGACCTGGTCCGACGGAACGCCCATCACCTGGGAGGACATCGCCGCCCAGATCAACGCCACCAGCGGCAAGGACAAGGCGTTCGCGATCGCCGCGCCCAACGGCAGCGACCGGGTCGGGTCGGTCACCCGCGGCGCCGACGACCGGCAGGCGATCATCACCTTCGCCAAGCCCTACGCGGAGTGGCGCGGCATGTTCGCGGGCAACACCATGCTGCTGCCGAAGAGCATGACCGCCAACCCCGACGTCTTCAACAAGGGCCAGCTCAACGGTCCCGGACCGTCGGCGGGTCCGTTCATCGTGTCCGCGCTCGACCGCACCGCCCAGCGCATCGTGCTGACCCGCAATCCGAAATGGTGGGGCACTCCGCCGCTGCTGGACTCCATCACCTACCTGGTGCTCGACGACGCGGCCCGCATCCCGGCGCTGCAGAACAACGCCATCGACGCCACCGGGCTCAGCTCCCTCGACGACCTGACCATCGCCCGCAACACCGCTGGCATCTCGATCCGCCGGGCACCGGGCCTGAGCTGGTACCACTTCACCTTCAACGGTGCGCCCGGCGCGATCCTGTCGGACAAGGCGCTTCGGCTGGCGATCGCCAAGGGCATCGACCGCCAAGCGATCGCCGACGTGACGCAGCGCGGCCTGGTCGACAAACCGGTGCCGCTGAACAACCACATCTTCGTGGCCGGCCAGCAGGGCTACCAGGACAACGGCGCGGCGGTGGCCTACGACCCGGAGAAGGCGAAGACCGAACTCGACGCGCTGGGCTGGAAGCTCAACGGTCAGTTCCGCGAGAAGGACGGCAAGCAACTGGTGATTCGCGACGTCCTCTACGACTCCAAGACCACCCGGCAGGTGGCCCTGGTCGCGCAGAACAGCCTCGCCCAGATCGGGGTCAAACTGGTCATCGACGCCAAGCCCGGGAACGGCTTCTTCACCAACTACGTCAACGTCGGCGACTTCGACATCACCCAATTCTCCTGGGTCGGTGACGCATTCGCGCTGTGTTGCCTCAACCAGATCTACACCACCGGCGCCGAGAGCAACTTCGGCAAGATCAGCAGTCCCGAGATCGACGCCAAGGTCGAGCAGGTTCTCGACGAACTCGATCCCGACAAGGCGCGCGGCCTGGCCAACGAGGTGGACAAGCTGATCTTCGGTGAGGTGTTCAGCCTGCCGCTGTTCCAGTCACCCGGAAACGTCGCCGTGCGAAGCAAACTCGCGAACTTCGGCCCGGCCGGGCTGGGCGATCTGGACTACAGCGCGATCGGCTTCATGAAGTAACCGGACGGACGCCGATCCGCCCGAGCACGCGCGGCGGCGCCGCGGGCAGCGCCGCCTCGATGCGGGCCGCGGCCGCGAGCGCCGAGACCATCAGCCGCACCCCGGGCCGCGTCGGCAGCGCGTCCAGCGCCGCCGCCTGCGCCGGCAACGAGCCGGCCCGGCCCGCCGTCACCACGGCGGCGATGCGCAGCGCCGCGCCCTCCTTGGTGTCCAGCGCGCTGTGACCCATGGTCGGCAGCCGCACCAGAACCGCACCCGGCACCAGGCCCGCGATCCGGTCGGCCACGGCCGGCGGCGTGGTCAGGTCCCGGCCGCCGGAGACCACCACGGTGGGCCAGGTGAACTTCGGCATCTCGGCCACCAGGTCGAAGGGTTCGGCCTCGAAGGGCGCAACCTCCTCGTCGGCATACGCGGCGAACTCACGCATCGCCACCGCCGGGTCCAACGGCAGGCCGTCCGGGATGCCGGCGTAGTTGAGTTCGCGGTATCCGATCCGCCCGACGAGGTCGGCCTCGTTGCGGTACGGGGTCTTCCGGTGCACCATCTGCCGCCCCACCCGGTCCAGCGCCGTCCACACCAGCCGCCGGCCCGCCAGCAGCAGATCGAGCTGACGGTCCAGCAGCGCCGCCCCGCCCAGCCCGTACAGGCCGGATGCCATCTGCGCGGCCGCCGGCGACATCACGCCGTCGTCGACCAGCCGGCGGATCTTGCCCGCCAGGTCGCTGGTGTCCGGGTGGCTGCCGTGCCACAGCACCGCGCGCAGCGTCTCGCGCACCAGTTCGATATCGCCGCCGGACAGCACGGGTGAGTCCAGGATCATCGCGTGTACCCGGGCGGAGTGACGAACACCGAGGCCCGCGGCGATGTAGGAGCCGTAGGAGGTGCCGTAGACGACGACGCCGGCCACCTGCGCGTCGTCGAGCACCGCCGCGACGTCGTCGACGACCTGCTCGATGGTCAGTGCCTCGGGCGGGAGGTCG
>JAGQTW010000477.1 GCA_020438785.1 Mycobacterium sp.
CCCGAGCCGGACACCGACTTCCACATGATGGCCGTCGCGCTGGTGGGCGCCGGCGAGGCCGTCGCGACGCGAGTCAGCACCGGCGACGCGGACGTCGACGAGGCCGCCGAGTTGCTGATCAACCTGTTCTGGCGTGGCCTGAAGGGATCCCCCGCCGAGCGGGAGACCCACTCGATCACGTCCTGATCGAGTCTGTTGACCGCCTGATCGCTACAGCGCGCGTACCGCTGCGGTCAGGTGCGGGTAACCCTTGGCGATGTTGCGCAACGCCAGATCCCAGCCGTCGGCGACCCGGTCGACGTAGACGCCGGCATTGGCGGGCAGCACCACCGGCTTGCCGAACTTGACCGCGTAGCTCACCGCGGTCGGCAGCTGACCCTCGAGGTTCGCCAATATCGCTGCCGCGCTGAACATCCCGTGGGCGATGACGGTGGGGAAGCCGAAGAGCTTGGCGCCCAAAGCGTTGGTATGGATGGGGTTGCGGTCCCCACTGATCGTCGCGTAGCGGCGAATCTGGGCCGGGGTGATGCGCAGGATCGCGTTGGGTGGCGGGAGCTTCGGCGCCTTCGGTGGCTCCGGCTTGGGCTCGTCGGACAGGCTGGTGCGCTGCTGGTGCAGAAACGTGGTCACCTGATGCCACGCCGGCTCGTTGCCGACGCTGACATCGGTCAGGACGTCCACCAGCAGGCCCTTGCGGTGCTCGCGCAGGTTCTCGGCATGCACCCGGGCCGAGACGGTGTCGGTGACCGCGATCGGGCGGTGCGCGGTGATGCGGTTCTGGACGTGCACCGCACCCATCGCCGAGAACGGGAAGTCGAAGCCGGTGATCAGCCCCATGACCGTCGGGAACGTCAAGGCGAACGGATAGGTCAATGGAACGGTGTCGCCGTAGCGCAACCCGGTGACCGCGCAGTACGCGGCCAGGTTCGACCGGTCGATCGCCAGGTCCTCGACGCTGCGCGTGTGGTTGGGCACCGTGTCGCCGCGGGGGATCAGCGGTAGCGCACCGGCCGCGGCCCGCACCAAATTCATCAGCCCGTTCGGCTGCTCACCAGCGGACATCAGGCCCCCAGCATCGCCTGGCCGCACACCCGGATCACGTTGCCGGTCACCGCATTCGACGCCGGGCTGGCGAAGTAGGCGATGGCCTCGGCGACGTCGACCGGCTTGCCGCCCTGGTACAGCGAATTGAGCCGACGGGCGACCTCGCGGGTCGCTAGTGGGATCGCGTCGGTCATCGCGGTCTCGATGAATCCGGGTGCCACCGCGTTGATGGTGATGCCCTTCTCGGCCAGAACCGGCGCCAGCGCCTGGGTGATACCGATCATCCCGGCCTTGGTGGTGGCATAGTTGGTCTGGCCGCGGTTTCCGGCGATGCCGGCCATCGAGGACAGCCCGACGATCCGCCCACCCTCGCCGATGCTGCCGTTGCCGACCAAGCCCTCGGTGAGCCGTTGCGGGGCAAGAAGATTCACCGCCAGCACCGCATCCCAACGGGCGTCGTCCATGTTCGCCAGCAGCTTGTCGCGGGTGATCCCGGCGTTGTTGACCAGGACGTCGGCTCGGCCGCTGTGCTCCTCGCGCAGGTGTTCGGCGATCTTGTCCACCGCGTCCTCGGCGGTGACGTCCAGCGACAGCGCGGTGCCGCCGACCCGGGCCGCGGTCTCACCGAGTGCGTCATGGGCCTGCTCGACGTCGATCGCCACCACCGCGGCGCCGTCGCGGGCGAACACCTCGGCGATCGTCGCGCCGATCCCGCGGGCCGCTCCGGTGACGATGGCGACCTTGCCGGCCAGTGGCCTGTCCCAGTCTGCGGGGCGGGTGGCGTCGGCCGCACCGACGTGGAACACCTGACCGTCGACGTAGGCGGACTTGGCCGAGAGGATGAAGCGCATGGTCGACTCCAGCCCGGTGGCCGC
>JAGQTW010000478.1 GCA_020438785.1 Mycobacterium sp.
CGCGATGACCGAGACCGGCCACGGCAGCGATGTCCAGAACCTGGAGACCACCGCCACTTATGACCCGGACACCGAAGAGTTCGTCATTCATTCACCGACTCCGACCTCCCGCAAGGACTACCTCGGCGGCGCGGCCGAGAGTGCCACGGTAGCAGCGGTTTTCGCGCAGCTGATCACCCGGGGCCAGAACCACGGGGTGCACTGCATCATCGTTCCGATCCGGGATGAGAACGGCGACGACCTGCCCGGTGTGACCACCTCGGACTGCGACTACAAGGGCGGACTGCCCGGCGTCGACAACGGCCGGATCATGTTCAACCAGGTGCGCGTGCCCCGGGAGAACCTGCTCAACAGGTTCGCCGACGTCGCTCCCGACGGCACGTACACCTCGGAGATCGAGAATGCCAACCGGCGCTTCTTCACCATGTTGGGAACGCTGGTCCGGGGCCGGGTGACCGTCGGCGGCAGCGCCGCGCAGGCCGCCCGGGTAGCGCTGGACATCGCGGTGCGATATGCGTTGCAGCGCAGGCAGTTCAACGCCCCCGGTGAGGACCGCGAAGTGCCGATCATGGACTACCTGGTTCACCAGCGCCGACTGCTGCCCTACATCGCGCAGTCCTACGCGTTGCAGTTCGCCCAGAATCAGCTGGTGGCCACCCTGCACGATCAGGAGACCGCCGCGGTCCGCGATATGGAGGCGCAACGGGAACTCGAGGCGCACGCGGCCGGGCTGAAGGTGGTCAGCACCTGGCACGCCAGCGCGGCGATCCAGGAGGCCCGGGAGGCCTGCGGCGGCGCGGGTTACCTGGCCGAGAACCGGCTCGTCGAACTGCGTGCCGACACCGACGTGTTCACCACCTTCGAGGGCGACAATCACGTGCTACTGCAACTGGTGGCCAAGCATCTGCTCACCAGCTACAACGACGACATCAAGAGCATGAGCCCATTCGAGTGGGTCCGCTTCGCGACCAACTTCGCCGGAGAGCGGGTGTCCAGAAGGACCGCGGCCACGCAGATCATGCAGCGCATCCTCGACAACCGTGAGGACAACGATGTGGAGGGCAGCCTCTTCAACCGTGGCACCCAGGCCACGATGTTCGAGGACCGCGAGCAATACCTGCTGTCCTCGCTCGCCCGTCGGCTGCAGCGCAGGGCCAAGACGATGTCGGCCTTCGACGCCTTCAACTCGGTGCAGGACCACGTGATGCACACCGCTCGCGCACACATCGACCGGACGGTCCTGGAGGCGTTCATCGCCGGGATCGATAGCTGCGAGGACCCCGAGGCCCGCCACATCCTGGACATGCTCTGCGATCTGTACGCGCTGAGCGTGATCGAGGGTGATAAGGCCTTCTTCCTCGAGCACCGACTGTTGTCGACCGAACGGGCCCGGGCGGTCAACAACGGGATCAACGAACGTTGCCGTAACCTGCGTCCGCACGCCGAAACCCTGGTCGACGCCTTCGGAATTCCCGAACAGCTTCGGGATGCCGAAATGCTCCATCCCGAACGACTTCCCACCCCTGGAACGTGACGCTGCTGTGAACATCGCCGAAGAAACGATCGACTGGCTTCGCAAAGAGCAACTCCGGATCGATGAGCAGTGGTCCTATCTGCTCCCGGCCGGATTCACCTGGTGGGCCGACCAGTATGCGCAGACCGTTGAATTCGTGGGCGAGGAAACCGGCCCCAACGGCGAATCCGGATACCTGCTGGCCGTCCGCACCGAGTTACTTCGCGAGGTGGACCTGACCGAGGCCGCACTGGAGACGATCAACTCCCTTCCGATGCGCGCGGCCTCGATGGCCGGCCCGGTCTACGATGTCTCAGCTCGGATGCTGGACCTGTGGTCGCTGATCCGGGTGACCGACGACAACGGCGGCTGGATGCGCTATCTGCTGGCCGCCGCGGCGGTGATGCAGATCGCCGAGGCGCGTCTGCTGGCGCCGGTGCTGGCGGAGGCGGTCGGCGCGGTGCCCGCCACCAGTGAACATCCCGAGAGTGGCACCCGCAGTGTTCCCGGCGAGATGGCCTTTGCGGCAGCGGCTTTCGTGGCGTCGGACGATGAGCAGTGCGCGTGGCCGGAGTCCGAGTTCGCCGATGCCGTCAGCGGTTTTATGAACCGGCCACCGGAGGCCGTCGCCGGTGTCGAGGGGCACGGAGTGGCCGTCGAGTTCCCGTTCGGGGACAAGACCTCACTGTGCCGGCTGGCCGGCGATCAGCCGCATCCGTTGTACGGCAAAGGGTTGCTGGTGCTGCAGCGTTTCCCCGTGGAGGGACTCGGCGAATCCGAGGGTATCGCGTTGGCACTGTCGCTCAATGCCGCCGACCTCACCCGCGAAGTCACGGGTTACGGCCTGGGCAGCTATTCCTACGACGACGGCGCGATCCACTTCAGCGGATTTGTACCCAATGCGTTGTACAAGGCGGGGCTGCTGCGGAATCTGTACGCGTCCT
This sequence comes from Mycobacterium sp., assembly GCA_020438785.1. GTDB lineage: Bacteria > Actinomycetota > Actinomycetes > Mycobacteriales > Mycobacteriaceae > Mycobacterium. Next base: position 2,458 of record JAGQTW010000478.1, read on the forward strand.
GTGCCGCACGCGCACACGCGATGGCGGCGCGGTTTACCGAGGGGAGATGGGACGGCGATGCATACTCGCTCGATCCCGAGGTGCTGGCGCGCCGACTGGCCGAGCGGCGGGCAACCGCACCGGTCATCGAACGACCCCGGGGCTGCCCGATGATGCGCGCACAAACAGGAGGCTGAACCGTGCCCAACCCCATCGCACTACCGGGGGCATCGGTCGTCATCACCGGTGCGGCCCGGGGAATCGGTTACGCCACCGCCCGGGCGTTTCTCGCCCGGGGAGCGCGGGTGTTCATCGGCGATCTCGACGGTGATCTGGCCAGGACCGCCGCGGCCGAACTCGGCTGCTCGGGCGGCCAGGTCGATGTGCGGTCGCGGGAATCCCTGGGCGAGTTCCTGGCCGGGGTCGAACCACCGGTGCAGGTCCTGGTGAACAACGCCGGCATCATGCCCGCCGGCCGGTTCGTCGACGAGCCCGACGCCGTCACCGACGCGATCGTGGACGTCAACCTCAACGGGGTGTTGCGGGCGACCAAACTCGTCCTGCCAGGCATGCTCGATCGTGGGTGTGGTCACATCGTCAACGTGGCCTCCTACCTGGGGGAGTTGCCGGCCGCCGGGCTGGCCACCTACTGCGCGACCAAGCATGCGGTGATCGGTTTCAGCGAGGCGCTGCGTGACGAACTCGCCGGTACCGGTGTCACAGTGACCACCGTGCTGCCGTCGGCGGTGCGCACCGACCTGGTGTCCGGGGTCAAACTCGGCGGGATGCTGCCCACCGTCGACCCCGACGTCATCGCCGACGCCATCGTCGCGACCTGCCACAGCCGGACCGCGGTCGTCGCGGTACCGGGATGGATGCGCAGCTACGAGGCCGTCGCCGCACTGCTCCCGGACCGGGTGGTCGGGGCCGTTCGCGGCAGACTCACCCGTCAGCGGGTCCTGCGCACGCTGGACAATGAGGCCCGGGCGAGCTACGACGAGAGAGTCCGGCGCGACGCGGGCGCGGACCGCTGAGACCCCTGCGACCTGACCGACAATGGCCGAACTGGTACAGCGGTACCTCGACGAGTTGGTGGCCGAGTTCAGCTCCGTCGAAGACGGTGACCTGGCCTGCTACATCCCCGAACTGGCCGAGGCCGATCCGTCCAGCTTCGGCCTGACCCTGTCCGCCGCGGACGGCTTCCTGTACGAATCCGGTGATGCCCGAACGGAATTCACCATCCAGTCCATCTCCAAGGCGTTCACCTATGCGCTGGCCCTCGACACGGCCGGACTCGACGCGGTCGACGCCAAGATCGGCGTGGAACCCTCCGGTGACGCGTTCAACGAGATCAGCGTCGACGAGCACACCAAGACCCCGAAGAACCCGATGATCAATGCCGGCGC
>JAGQTW010000479.1 GCA_020438785.1 Mycobacterium sp.
CCGGCCTGGGCCGCGACATCCCCGATGCGTTGCGGATCCTGGCCGACCTGCCCGAACCGACCGCCTCGTCGGCGTTCACCCGCACCCTGCGCTCGGTGGTGGACTGGCGCGGACAGGTGGTGACGATGCTGGACCGATGTTATCTGACCGAATCCGTTCCCGTGCAATTGATCTGGGGAGACCAGGACGCCATGATCCCGGTCAGCCACGCCCGGATGGCGCATTCGGCGATGCCCGGCTCCCGCCTCGAGATCTTCTCCCGCTCCGGCCACTTCCCGTTCCACGACGATCCCGACCGCTTCGTCGAGGTCGTCGAACGGTTCATCGACGACACCGTGCCCGCCGAATACGACCAGGCGGTGCTGCGCGAACTGCTACGCCACGGCGTCAGCGAACGCGCGGTCTCCGGCTCACTGGACACCCGCGTCGCCGTGTTCGATGCGATCGACACCGACGAACGCAGCGCTACCTGATCGGGCGGGGTTCGCCGAGTCGTAGAGTCGGGTCATGACCGTCGATGTGAGCGTTCTGCGGGTGTTCACCGATGCCGACGGGAATTTCGGCAATCCGCTGGGGGTGGTGGACGCCGCGACGGTGCCCGCCCCCGACCGCCAGCGCCTCGCCACCGAATTGGGTTACAGCGAAACGATATTCATCGACCTCCCGCCGACGGGTTCCACCAGCGCGCACGCGCGCATCTACACGCCGGCCACCGAGTTGGCGTTCGCCGGACACCCGACCGTGGGCGCGGCCTGGTGGCTGGCCGAACGCGGGATGGCCGTGCGCACCCTGGCGGTTCCGGCCGGGATCGTGCAGGTCGGACGCGACGGCGAGTTCACCACCGTGCGGGCCCGCGCGGACTGGTCGCCGGAGTTCGTCCTCGCGCAGGTGCCCTCGGTGTCGGAGTTGATGGCCGCCGACCCGGCGGAGTACCCCGACGACGTCTACCACTACCTGTGGACCTGGCTGGACCGCGACAGCGGGACCATTCGGGCCCGGATGTTCGCCAACGAACTCGGAATCGTCGAGGACGAGGCCACCGGGTCGGCCGCGGTCCGGCTGACCGACCACCTCAGCCGGGACCTCGCGATCACGCAGGGCAAGGGGTCGCAGATCTACACGACCTGGAATCCGCAGGGGTGGGTCACGGTGGCCGGGCGCGTCGTCGGCGACGGCGTCCGCCAGGTCGGGTGAGCGGTCAGCCGGAGGCGGCGATGCGGTGGGCGCGCAGCGCCTCGATCTCCCGCTCGAAGTCCTCCGCGGAGGAGAACGACCGGTACACCGAGGCGAAGCGCAAGTAGGCGACCTCGTCGAGTTCGCGCAACGGGCCCAGGATCGCCAGCCCGACCTCGTTGCTGGGCACCTCCGGCGAGCCGGTCGCCCGCACGGTGTCCTCGACCTGCTGGGCGAGCAGGTTCAGGGCGTCGTCGTCGACCTGGCGGCCCTGGCAGGCCCGGCGGACGCCGCTGATCACCTTCTCCCGGCTGAACGGTTCGGTGACGCCGCTGCGCTTGACCACCGCGAGCACGGCGGTCTCCACGGTGGTGAACCGGCGACCACATTCCGGGCAGGACCGGCGCCTGCGGATCGCCTGCCCCTCGTCGGTCTCCCGGGAATCGACGACGCGGGAGTCGGGATGGCGGCAGAAAGGACAGTGCATGACCGCTCCCTCGCCTCCACCGAAGCCGGATGCTTCAGACGACACAGAGCCTACCTGCGTCGTCCAGCGTGCGGCCACGGCGTGCAGCAGCGGCACGAGGGTTGGCGTCCCGGTGTCGAGGGCGGTTGTGCGGCAGGTCATTTCGCCACCCGTCGCCGTGGCGGTCAGCCGAGCGGGGCGATCAGCGTCTGTCCGGCGTCCAGCGCCGCGGAGTCCAGCTTGTTCAGTTCGCGGATGCGCTGCATGACCTGCGCGGCGGGCGCGTCCGGGGCGACCCGCCCGGCCAGCTGCTGCAGCGTCTCGCCGGCCTGGACCTGGACCACGGCCAGCTGGTCCGGGAGTGCCGCGGGCGCGGGCTGGTCGCCGCTGAAGTGCGCCAGGAAGCCCAGCCACAGGGTGATCAGCGCCGCCAGCCCCGCGAGGGCGACGGTGACGGTGGCGCTGACCGGCCGGGCGGCCGGATGCGCGGCGCGCGAGACCGGGATAGCGGTGCCGCGGTAGCGCAGCGGAGCCACCGCGGGGCTCGCCGGGCCCGGCCGGTGCGCGACCCGAACCGGGCGGGGACGGACCCGACCCGGGGCGCTGACCACCTCGCGAACCAGTTCCCGGCCCGCCTCGCGCCGCATCGGCCGACATGGCATAACCTGCCGATCATCGATGACTGTCATGTCCGCTCCTTCCGCCGGGTGGCACCCGATTGTTCGATCGGATGTTCGAACTGTACTCGATCACACGTTCGAAAACCGAACACCTGATCGAGCGTGTCGCCAGACTAGAACGAGGCGCCGACAAGTTTCGGCGGTCGAACGGCGGCCATCCGGTAACCGGCGACACGCTCGAACAAATGTTTGATTCACGGCGTGATCGGGACTACATTCGCCCCATGAGCGACAGCAGCGAGACCACGGAGGCCCGGGCATCGGGACTGACCGAACGGCAGCGAACCATCCTCGAAGTCATCCGCACCTCCGTCACCACCCGCGGCTATCCCCCGAGCATCCGGGAGATCGGTGACGCCGTGGGCCTCACGTCGACGTCATCGGTCGCCCACCAGCTGCGCACCTTGGAGCGCAAGGGCTATCTGCGCCGCGACCCGAACCGCCCGCGGGCCGTGGACGTGCGCGGCGCCGACGACATGGTCGCGCCGGCGGTGACCGAGGTGGCGGGTTCCGACGCGCTACCGGAGCCGACGTACGTGCCGGTCCTCGGCCGCATCGCGGCCGGTGGTCCGATCCTGGCCGAGGAGGCCGTCGAGGACGTCTTCCCGCTGCCGCGTGAGCTCGTCGGCGAGGGGTCGCTGTTCCTGCTCAAGGTCGTCGGCGAGTCCATGGTGGACGCGGCAATCTGCGACGGGGACTGGGTCGTGGTCCGTCAGCAGAACGTGGCCGACAACGGCGACATCGTCGCGGCCATGATCGACGGCGAGGCGACCGTCAAGACCTTCAAGCGCACCGGCGGCCAGGTCTGGCTGATGCCCCACAACCCGGCGTTCGACCCGATCCCCGGTAACGACGCCGCCGTGCTGGGCAAGGTCGTCACCGTGATCCGCAGGGTCTAGCGGCGGTTACTCCGGCGCCCTGACGAAGCCGTTGGCCTGCGCCAATTCCTCACTGGCGAACCACACTTCGGGGACGGTGTGGTCATACAGCGCCGACTCCGGGGTGTAGTACAGCCCCGAGTGCGTGTTGGCCTTGATCGAGTAGCCCTCCGGCGCCTGGTACGGGTCGGCCAGCGGCAGGTGGATCGCCGGCCGTGACGCCGCCTCGGCGTCGCCATGGTCGGGTTCGTCGATGTCGGGGCCGCTGTCGTAGGGCCCGTCGTCCGGTTCCGGGGCCTCGAAGTCGGCGGCCGGGTACTCCGGCGGCTCCGCCACCTCGGCCGGATCCTCCTCGGCCGCACGGCGCCGCCGCGGGGCACCGTACTCACCCAGGTCCAGCCGCCACATCGTCGACGACGAGCCGGTGTCGACCGCGGCGTGGCGACCGGAGTCACCGGGTTCCGGCTCCGGTTCGATCTCCGGCTCGGGTTCGTCGATGGCCCACGTCGACTCCTGCAGGAGCTCGACCTCCTCCACCTCGATTGGCTGCTCGCCGAACTCCGGCCGGTGCTCCTCGACCGGGATCCGGGTGGGGGTGGTGTCGATGGAGTCCGGATCGCCGTCGAAGACGTCCTCGGCGCCGGGCATGGTCTTGGCCTGCCCGCCCGGTGCCGCCCAGTCGTAGCCCGGGGACTGGTCCTGTGCCGACTCCGCGTAGTGCGGGAGCCGGGCGGGGCCGGTGGCCTCGCTGGGCCAGCGGTCGCCGTCGTCGTAGCCGCCCTCGGCGCCCTCTCCGGCGGCGCGCCGCCGCTGCAGCCACAGCAGCCCGAGTCCCAGCACCGCGATCAGCAGCAGGATCGGGATGATCACCAGCAGCCACCACCAGTGCCAGGTCAGGGCCTTGCCGGACTTGCCCGAAGCCGTTCCCGGTCCGTGCGGTCCCCCGGCGGGCACCTCGACGCCCGACAGCGACGATGCCAGGTCGGCCGGCTTGGTGCTGAAGGCGCCGGACGCCTTGTCCCAGGAGATCTCGCCGTTGGCGAACTTCTGGGTCACGGTGTCACCGTCGACCGACTGCTCACCGGTCGGGACACCGAGCTTGCCGGTCGCGCCGCCGAGCTTGTCCCAGGCCGCGTTGATCGCACCGCGAACCACGACGGCGCCGGTGTCGGGGGTCCAGAAGATCACCGGCTTGTCCGGGGCGCTGAACGTGCTCACCCGGCTGTTCGGGGCGCCGCCGTCGGCCTCGGCGGCATTCGGGAAGCCCAGGTCGCCGGTGGGGCCCCCGGCCGATTCGTACTTGGACAGGATGGCCCCGGTCACGGCGTGGGCGCCGGTGGCCGGTGAGTAGAAGATCTTGCCGCCGGCGTAGCCCTGCGCGGCGCCGTTGTCGCCGACCGTGGTCTGGGCGCCCTGTCGCGCGCCGAGCGGGCCGGAGATTCCGCCCGCGGCCCGCCAGGCCTGGTTGATGGCCGCGGTCGCGTCGGTGGGAACGTCGACGCCGGTCAGGTTGCTCGCCAGATCCGGCGGCACCGAACTGAACGTCTTGGTGCTGCTGTCATAAGACAGCTCACCGCCGCTGAACTTCTGGCTGATGACGTTGCCGTTGTAGGTCTCGTCCTCGATCGGGACGCCCAGGGTGCCCGCGGATCCGCCGAGCTTGTCCCAGGCCGCGTTGATGGCGCCGCGAACCACCCAGGCCCCGGTGTCGGGGGTCCAGAAGATCACCGGCTTGTCACTGCCACTGAAGGTGCTGACCCGGCTGTCCGGGCCGACCAGGCCGGCCGCCTCGTCGATGGTCGGGAAACCCAGGTCGCTGTCGGCCGGACCGCCCAGCGCCTGGTACCGGTTCAGGATCTCGCCGTAGATCAGGTGCGCGCCGGTGGCGGGGGTGAAGAAGATCTTGCCGCTGACGAAGTTCTGGCCGTACCCGTCGCCGACCTGGTAGACGTCGCCGTCCTTGTCGCCCACCACCGAGTCCGGACCGCCCGCGGCCTGCCAGGTCTGATCGATCGCGGCGCCGGCGTCGCTCTCCGGCGACGCGACCGCCGCGGGTGACATCAGGACAGCTGCGGTCGCCGCCGCGACGACGCACAGCGCCAGCCGCCCGACGCCTCTACTGAGACGACTTCCAAGCCACGTCATGCACGCTCCCGCAGTTTCGGTCAAGATGCCCTACTCATATTCCGCGCCAACTGTGCGTTAGCAGAGCATGACACGCGGCGATATCGCTGTTTAGGCGCGCGAAATATGCCGAATTGGGATCAGAATCGGCGTTCGGGGCGCCTGCGGGCGTCAACCGGG
>JAGQTW010000480.1 GCA_020438785.1 Mycobacterium sp.
AGGTGATAGAGGTTGCCGAAGAACTCGTCAAATCCGTGCGCGGTGGGCAGGTGCTTGTTCAGGTCGCCGAGGTGGTTCTTGCCGAACTGGCCGGTGGCGTACCCCAGTGGCTTGAGCAACTCGGCGATCGTCGGGTCGTCGGCGGAAAGCCCGATGTCGAAACCGGGCATGCCGACCTTGCTCAGCCCGGTGCGGTACACGCTCTGCCCGGTGATGAACGACGACCGACCTGCGGTGCAGCTCTGCTCGCCGTAGGAGTCGGTGAAGCGCATGCCTTCGGCGGCGATGCGGTCGATGTTGGGGGTGCGATAACCCATCAGCCCGTCGCTGTAGCAGCTCAGGTTGGTGATGCCGATGTCATCGCCCCAAATGACCAGGATGTTCGGTTTGTCTCCAGGCATTGACACCCTCACTTCCGGTTCTTTCCTCGATATGCTCAGTCGGACACTAGGCCACCGCGGCATCTCAATCCGAGTTATGCACGCCTTCTCATCAAGTGTTCAGCGGTGGCCTACTGCTTGGCCAGAGCGATCTTCATCTGGGCTTCGTAGTCCTCCACGTGTTCGCCGCTGACGTCGACGATCACTCGGTGGATCCGGCCGTCGAAACGGAACGGCGGATCGTAGTCGGGAGTCACCGAGGAGCCGGTGTCCGCACCGACCAGCATCGCGCCGCCCTGGGCCAGCCGGATGGGAGCAGTCACCGGGAATTCGCCCGTCCCGACCTGCTCACCGTCGACGAACAGTGTGACCGTGCCCGGAGTTCCCTTGCCGTTCTTAATATCCGGTTCACCCGTGGGCGCGAACTCGACCGACAGGAAGTGCCTGCCGGGGGGTACCGGGCTGTCGGATCGGACCGTGAATATCTCCTTGGCCACGTAGTTGTGTGCGTAGCACAGCAGGCCGTCCTTGACGTAGAAGGTGATTCCCCCGTCATTGCCGCCCATGGACAGCAGCACACCCGCGGAATCGTCAGCGAGCTCCACCTCTGCGTTGATGGAGTAGGGCCGGTTGAGGATCTTGGGAGCCGAGGCGGCCGAGATCGACTGCGTGCCGGGATAGAGCACATAGCGGCTACGGCTGGGTGCGATCTGCGGGCGTTCGTCGGCGATGCGGATCACGCCGCGGCTATCGATCGGCAGGACGTTGTATTTGCCGGCCTCGTTGTACCAGAGGGTGATCATCGCGATCAGCCGTGCCCGCTCCCGCTCGGCGAGGTTCGTGGTTTCGGCGACGTCGTCGGCGACGTGGTAGAGCTCCCATCCGGTGGCGTCGAGTTCGCTGAGCATGTCGGCGGAGATGGGATCGCCGAACTTGTGACCGGACTCGGCGAATGAGGTTCCTGGCCAGGGACACACCGCACGCCAGCCGTCGTGATAGATCGAGCGGTGGCCCAACATCTCGAAGTACTGGGTCAGATGCCGGGTGGGGGCGTTGGCGTCGTCGAAGGTGTGCGCGAAGCTAACCCCTTCGATCGGGGACTGGGTGACCCCGGCGATGGTCGCCGGCGGATCGACGTGCAGCGCGTCGAGCACGGTCGGAACCATGTCGATGATGTGGGCGTAGTGCGAGCGCAGCTCGCCGCGCGCGGGGATGCCGCGCGGCCAGGTGACGATGAACGGATCGGTCGAGCCGCCCCGGTAGGTCTCCCGCTTCCAGCGCCGGAACGGGGTGTTGCCCGCATGCGTCCAACCCCACGGGAAGTGGTTGAACACCGTCGGGCCGCCGATCTCGTCGATGCGCGCCAGTCCTTCCTCGACGGTGTCGGGGACGTTGTTGAAGAAGCGGACCTCGTTGACCGATCCGGTGGGCCCGCCCTCCGCGCTGGAACCGTTGTCGGAGATCAGCATGATCACCGTGTTGTCGTACTCACCAAGGTCTTTGAGAAATTGCACGAGTTCGCCGATGTAGTGGTCGGTGTGCTCGAGGAAGCCGGCGAACACCTCCATCATCCGCGCGTAGAGTCGGCGCTCATCAGCCGACAGGGTTTCCCAGTCCGGGACGTCGGGATCGGCGGCGGAGAGTTCGGCGGTCGCGGGCACCAGGCCCAGTTTCTTCTGCCGGTCGAAGACCTCGCGGCGGTAGACCTCCCAGCCGGAGTCGAACTTGCCGGCGTAGCGGTCGGCCCACTCCTTGGGCACATGATGGGGCGAGTGCATCGCGCCAGGTGCGAAGTACAGGAAGAACGGCTTGTTCGGTGCGACCTGCTTGGCGTCGGCGATCATCGCGGTGGCCTTCTCCACCAGGTCGGGCGTGAGGTGGTAGCCCTGCTCGGGGGTGGTTTCCGGTTCGGTCTGCGAATTGTCGCGGACCAGTTCGGGGTAGTACTGGTGGGTGTCACCACCCAGGAAGCCGTAGTAGCGTTCGAACCCGCGTCCCAGCGGCCAGCGGTCGTACGGTCCCGCCGCGGTCATCGTCTCTTCGGGCGCCAGGTGCCATTTGCCGACGCAGTAGGTGTTGTACCCCTGCGCCCGCAGGATCTCGGAGAGAAACCCGTTCTCGAACGGGATGTAGCCGTCAGAGCCCGGGTAGCCCGTCGACCCATTGGTCAGGCACGCCAGATGATTCGAATGGTGGTTGCGTCCGTTGAGGATGCACGACCGAGACGGCGAGCACAGCGCAGTGGTGTTCATGTTGGCGTAGGTCAGGCCGTCGGCGGCCAGCGCGTCGATATTCGGTGTGGCAATCGGGCTGCCGTAACAGCCGAGGTGCCCATAGCCGGTGTCGTCGAGGACGATGAACACGACGTTGGGGGAGTCCTCGGGGGGCCGCTTCGGAGCCGGCCACGCTGGCGTCGACTCGTCAGCGGTGCGGGCGATGACACCGGGAAACGTTGTGCCGGGCTGATATTCAGTGATTGCCACCAGAAGACCTCCTCATACGATGCCGAAACCGTGCAGACCCTTGTAGAGAAACCATCCGCCGAAGATCAGTCCGAGCGCGATCATGATCACGCGATTGTGATCTTGCAGCCAGTGCAGGCTGCCGTCCAGGAATGATGCTGAGCGCCTGGGGAAGAAAGCAGCGGCCGCGATGATGGCCAGATGTGTGCTGACGCCGAGCAGCACGAACGCGATGTAGGTGGCGAAGTTGGTGCTGCGCGCCATGCCGGCGTTACCGATGGCGCTGATGGCCGCGAAGGTGAAGACCCACATCTTGACCGAGATCAGGACAGTGGCGCCGCCGAGTAAAAGCGCCTTACCCGGTGTCATCGTTGAAAGGGCGGCCATCCATTTCGGTGGCGGATCATCGGGGTCGTCGCCGCCGAGAAGTTCCCGGATAGCGGTGGTCAACAGCACCACGGCAACCACCAGAAGCACGGCAGAGACCAGCCAGCCGTGGCCGCCCGCGGTGTTGTCGCGGCGACCCCAGTGCAGGATCGCGCCGAACACCAGCCCTTTCAGCAGCCGCACCGCCACCGTGCCCACGGTCGCGGCCGTCGCGGTCCGCACCCGCCCGGGCGTCCCGAGCAGGGCGAGGGTGATCACCAGCTCGATCGGCATCAGCGCCGCGGCGATCACGAACGGCGCCAGAGTGGCCCAGAGCGAACCCACGTCAGCCGCTCTGGGCGATCGGCACCGGAAGGGTCGGTCCGTCCGCCGCAATGCTCATGGTCGGGACCTTCGTCGTCGCCGGCCAATTAGAGGACGGCTGAATTGTCATGCAAGGGTCCGCTCTCGACATCAAACTTGCGCGGCGAACGCGACGACGTTGTCCGCGCTCGCCCGATAGCTCGCGTTGAAGGCGCCGCCGCAGGTGATCAAGGCTAATTGCGCATCCTTCGCGTTTTCGGAAAGCACCCTCCGCAACGCTTCGGGATCGTTCTTCGGGACATCAGACACCACCCTGGTGACCCGGAAATCGGCTCGGGCGCTCCCCGTGCTGTCTGCGACAACGACTTGGTCGCCGGGGTGCAACTCACCGAGTCGGTTGAATACCGCGTAACCACCGATTTGTGTATGCCCCAGCAGGATTGCCATTCCAGGCGCGCCGACCAGGGGGCCGTCGGCCCACCACCCCACGCTGGACCCATCCGGTGGTACGGCAAACGTCGGCACCATCTGCCCACCGAGGAAGGGCGCCGAGGCCATCACTGTGCCCACCGAGGTGACGACAGCCGACACCCCGATTGCCGGGATATCGAGTTCACCAGGAGTGAAAGCCGGAGTTCCGATCACCAAAGGACTGGCGGGCACCAACATCATCGTCGCCGGTGCATCGCCCGACGCCGGTTGTGCCCAAGCCGATCCGGGCAGCGCGAGGGCAATCACCACGCCTGCGAACGCCTTTGGGAAGGTGCGGCGAATCACGACGTACACGCTCATCACGGGAGCAGCAAGTCGACCAAGCCGGTCGGCGCCTGCACCGGGTACTCCCTGACAGCACCCGGTCCGGTGGTGGGCGACTCGGACGCCGCGCCAGAACCTGGGTACACCGGAGCCGGCGCGCTGGCGACGGAACCCCCTGGTGTTCCGGGGATAGGTCCGATCCCGGGAACGAAGGTCCCGGGCAACGCCTGAACACCGGCTGGCGCGAGCGGATCAGCCCCAGATACTTGCCCTGGGGTAAGCGGTACCGAACCGGGCGTCCTGCCAATGCCGGTGCCCGGCGGCATCACTCCCGGTTGTGATGGCGGTATGAGCGGCGTCGGTCCCGACGGCAAGACCACACCCGGCGCCGACGGCAGACCCACCGATGGCGGCACAACAGCCGGCGGCGACGGAGGCACCACTGCGGGCAGTGAAGGCGGCACCAACGGCATCGAGGCATCGGGTCGCGAC
>JAGQTW010000481.1 GCA_020438785.1 Mycobacterium sp.
TCACCTGGTGCTCGGTGGAGCGCGGGGTGGCGACCAGCCGGCTGCTGCCGGTGGCGTTCGCCTGCATCATCGGCGCCCTCACCCTGTTCTCCGGTCCCACCGGCATCGCCTCGATCGGCGCGCTGCTGGTGGCCATCGGGCCGCTGCGCACCATCCTGCACCGCCGCTCACGGCAGTTCGGGCTGCTGCCGTTGCTGGCGCCGATCATGGCCGCCGCCACCGTCACGATCATCCTGATCTTCCGGGACCAGACGCTGGTCGGCGAGGTCCAGGCCAACATGCTCAAGTCCGCCGTCGGGCCCAGCCTGAGCTGGTTCGACGAGCACATCCGCTACGAGCGGCTGTTCATGGCGAGCCCGGACGGCTCGATCGCACGGCGGTTCGCGGTGCTGGCGCTGCTGGTGGCGCTGGCCGTCTCGGTGGCGATGATGCTGCGCCGCGGCCACATCCCCGGCACCGCGGGCGGTCCCAGCCGCCGCATCATCGGCATCACGATCATCTCGTTCCTGGCGATGATGTTCACCCCGACCAAGTGGACGCACCACTTCGGGGTGTTCGCCGGCCTGGCCGGCTCGCTGGGTGCGCTGGCGGCGGTCGCCGTCACCGCGCACGTGCTGCGGTCCAGACGCAACCGCGCGGTGTTCGCCGCCCTGGTGCTGTTCGTGACCGCGCTGTCGTTCGCCAGCGTCAACGGCTGGTGGTACGTATCCAACTTCGGTGTCCCGTGGTCGAACCAGTTCCCGGAGTGGCACTTCGGGTTCACCACGATGCTGCTGGGGCTGACGGTCGTCACGCTGGTCGTGGCGGCCTGGTTCCACTTCTCCGGCCGCGCCGAGAACCGGCCGGTCCGGTCCGGCTGGTGGTCGAAGGCGGTCGGCTCGCCGCTGGCCGTTGTGGCCTGGCTGCTGGTGTTCTTCGAGGTGCTGTCACTGACGCTGGCGATGATCGACCAGTACCCGGCGTGGTCGGTGGGACGGTCCAACCTGCAGGCGCTCACCGGCAAGACCTGCGGGCTGGCCGACGACGTGATGGTCGAGCTGGACCCCAACGCCGGGCTGCTCACCCCGATCGGGGTGTCGGTCGGCGACGCGCTGGGCTCGGCGACCGCCGACGGCTTCACCCCGAACGGTATCCCGTCCGATGTCTCGGCCGACCCGGTGATGGACCGCTCCGGCGGCAACTTCGCCGACACCGACGGCGTGGTCAACACCAGCGAGGCCGGCACCGAGGGCGGCACCACCGCCGCCGCCGGGATCAACGGCTCCCGCGCCCGGCTGCCGTACGGGCTGGATCCGGCCCGCAACCCGGTGCTGGGCAGCTGGCGCTCCGGCGTGCAGCAGCCGGCGATGCTCCGGTCGGCCTGGTACCGGCTGCCGGACGGCTGGGCCACCGACCGTAAGGCCGCACCGCTGCTGGTGGTCTCCGCCGCGGGCCGCTTCGACCAGGGCGAGGTGCAGGTCCAGTGGGCGACCGACCAGCAGGCCGCCGCGGGCAAGCCGGGCGGCGCGCTGGGCTTCGGTGACGTCGGCGCGGCACCGGCGTGGCGCAACCTGCGGGCACCCCTGGCCGCCATCCCGGCCGACGCCACCCAGATCCGGCTGATCGCCAAGGACGACGACCTCGCGCCCCAGCACTGGATCGCCGTCACCCCGCCGCGCATCCCCCAGCTGCGCTCGCTGCAGCAGGTGGTCGGCTCGCAGGACCCGGTGCTGCTGGACTGGCTGGTCGGCCTGGCGTTCCCGTGCCAGCGTCCGTTCGGCCACCAGAACGGTGTCATCGAACCGCCCAAGTGGCGCATCCTGCCCGACCGGTTCGGCGCGGAGGCCAACTCGCCGGTGATGGACAACATCGGGGGCGGGCCGCTGGGCATCAGCGAGTTGCTCTACCGCGCCAGCACCGTGCCGACCTATCTCGAGGGCGACTGGTTCCGCGACTGGGGCGCCCTGCAGCGGCTCGACCCGTTCTATCCGAACGCCCAGCCGGCCCGGCTGGCCCTCGGGACGGCCACCCGCAGCGGGCTGTGGAGTCCCGCGCCGCTGCGGCCGACCTAGGCACCAAGAGCCACACTCGCACGCCGAACGTCGATCTGTTGCGGGAAATCCCGCCGTCCGGCGACAACAAGTCGACGCTCGGCATCCTTGGCCGCCACCATCCACGTGGCACAACGCCACACTCGTCGCTGCGGCGCAGCATGGCATCCGCATCGCCTCAGCGCCGTCGCCTAACATCGAGGCTCGTGTCCAGCGACAGCGCCGAGCCAACCAGGATCGCCCGGCTCGTCGCCGTCGTCGCGGGCATCGTCGGGGTCGCGCTGTGCGTGCTGGTGCCGTTGCTGCCGGTCAAACAGACCACCGCGACCATCCTCTGGCCGCAGGCCCCCCTAGCCGACGGTCTGGTCAGCGACATCACCGCACCGCTGGTCTCCGGTGCCCCGCTCGCGCTGGACGTGTCCATCCCGTGCACCGCGATCGCGACGCTGCCCGCCCCCGGCGGCCTGGTGTTCTCCACCATCCCGCCCGCCGGGATCGACGCCAGCCGCAACGGCCTGTTCGTCCGGGCCAACGCCGACACCGTCGTCGTCGCGTTCCGGGACACGGTGGCGGCCGTGGCGCCGCGCCCGGCCATCAACGCCGGCGGCTGCAGCGCGCTGCACCTGTGGGGCGGACCCGGCGGGTCCGGGGCCGACTTCATCGGCATCCCCGGGGCGACGGGCACGCTGGCGCCGGAGAAGAAGCCACAGGTGGCCGGAATCTTCACCGACCTCAAGGTGCCGCCGCAGCCGGGCCTTTCGGCCCGGGTCGACATCGACACCCGCTTCATCACCGCCCCGACTACCCTGAAGCTGGCCGCGATCACGCTGGGGCTGATCTGCGTGCTGGCGTCGCTGATCGCGCTGGCGGTCCTGGACCGCGCCCACGGCCGCCGGCTGCCCGGGCTGTGGCGGCGCTGGCTGCGCGCCGGCCCGGCCACCTGGCTGGTCGACGCCGCGGTGATCGGCACCCTGCTGCTGTGGCACGTCGTCGGCGCCATCTCCTCCGACGACGGCTACAACCTCACGATCGCGCGCGTGTCCGGCGAGGCCGGCTACACCGCGAACTACTTCCGCTTCTTCGGCGCCACCGAGGCGCCGTTCGACTGGTACCAGTCGGTGCTGGCGCACCTGGCCGCGATCAGCACCGCCGGGGTGTGGATGCGGCTGCCCGCCACGGCCGCCGGCATCGCCACCTGGCTGATCCTGAGCCGCTGCGCGCTGCCACGCCTGGGCCGCAAGCTCGCGCTCAACCGGGTGGCCGTGTGGACCGCGGGGGCGGTGTTCCTGGCCGCCTGGCTGCCGTTCAACAACGGCCTCCGACCCGAGCCGCTGATCGCGTTCGGGGCGCTGGCGGCGTGGATGCTGGTGGAGAACGCGATCGCCACCCGGCGGCTGCTGCCCGCGGCGCTGGCGATCATCGTCGCGGTGTTCAGCGTGACGCTGGCGCCGCAGGGTCTGATCGCGCTGGCGCCGCTGCTGGTGGGCGGGCGCGCCATCGCACGGATCATCAAGGTCCGGCGGGCAACCGACGGGCTGCTCGCCCCGCTGGCCGCCCTGGCCGCCGCGCTGTCGGTGATCTTCGTGGTCGTCTTCCGCGACCAGACGCTGGCGACCGTCGCCGAGTCCGCCCGGATCAAGTACGTGGTCGGCCCGACCATCGCGTGGTACCAGGACTTCCTGCGGTACTACTTCCTCACCGTCGAGGACAACGTGGAGAGCTCGCTGACCCGCCGCTTCGCGGTGCTGATCATGCTGCTCTGCCTGTTCGGCATGCTCGCGGTGTTGCTGCGCCGCGGCGGGGTGCCCGGGCTGGTCAACGGCCCGGTCTGGCGGCTGATCGGCAGCACCGCCGTCGGGCTGCTGCTGCTGACGTTCACCCCGACGAAGTGGGCGGTGCAGTTCGGCGCGTTCGCCGGCCTGGCCGGCGCGCTGGGCGGAGTGGCGGCTTTCGCGTTCGCGCGGGTGGGCCTGCACAGCCGACGCAACCTCGCGCTGTGGGTGACCGCGCTGCTGTTCGTGCTTGCGTGGGCGACCTCCGGCATCAACGGCTGGTTCTACGTCGGCAACTACGGGGTGCCGTGGTTCGACCGGCAACCCGTACTGGCGCACCAGCCGGTGACATCGATGTTCCTGGCGCTGGCCGTGGTGACCGGCCTGTTGGCCGGCTGGCTGCACTTCCGGATGGACTACGCCGGCCATACCGAGGTGAAGAACACCCGGCGCAACCGGGTGCTGGCCTCGACCCCGCTGCTGGTGGTCGCTCTCCTCATGGTGCTGCTCGAGGTCGGCTCGATGACCAAGGCCTTCGCGCAGCGCTACCCGGTGTACACCACCGCCAAGGCCAACGTGTCGGCGCTGAGCTCCGGGCTGTCCCGCAACAGCTGCGCGATGGCCGACGACGTCCTGGTCGAGGCCGACACCAACGCCGGTATGCTGCAACCGGTTCCGGGCCAGAAGTGGGGCCAGTACGGTCCGCTCGGCGGGGAGAACCCAATCGGCTTCAC
>JAGQTW010000067.1 GCA_020438785.1 Mycobacterium sp.
GGCCAGCTCACCGAGAAGGTGCGGCGCAAGCCGTTCTCGGTGGTGCTGTTCGACGAGATCGAGAAGGCGCACCAGGAGATCTACAACACCCTGTTGCAGGTCCTCGAGGACGGCCGTCTCACCGACGGCCAGGGCCGCACGGTCGACTTCAAGAACACCGTGCTGATCTTCACCTCGAACCTGGGCACCTCCGACATCTCCAAGGCGGTCGGTCTGGGCTTCACCCAGGGTGGTGGCGAGAACAATTACGAGCGGATGAAGCAGAAGGTCAACGACGAGCTGAAGAAGCACTTCCGCCCGGAGTTCCTCAACCGCATCGACGACATCATCGTCTTCCACCAGCTGACCAAGGACGAGATCATCCGCATGGTCGACCTGATGGTGAGCCGGGTGTCCAAGCAGCTCAAGACCAAGGACATGGAGATGGAGCTGACCGACAAGGCGAAGTCCCTGTTGGCCAAGCGCGGCTTCGACCCGGTCCTCGGTGCGCGACCGCTGCGCCGGACCATCCAGCGCGAGATCGAGGACGCGCTCTCCGAGAAGATCCTCTTCGAGGAGGTCGGTCCGGGTCAGCTCGTCACCGTCGACGTCGACAACTGGGACGGCGAGGGCAGCGGCGAGGATGCGGTCTTCACCTTCACCGGTGGACCCAAGCGGCCGGAGACGGCCGAGCCGGATCTGGCCAGCGCGGGCACAGCCAGCGAGTAAGGCCGACGCGAAGGCCCCCGGTACGCCGGGGGCCTTTCGCATGCGCGGGCAGTTCAAGCCTTTTCCTTCGCGACTGTGCTGTTTCGTACGGGACTCGCCGCAAATTCCTTATCCCAGCGCACACTCGCGGGGGCTACTCTCGGCTCATGCTTGTTGTGACCACGAATGACATCCCTGGCTGGGAGATCCAGCGGGTGTGCGGTGAGGTGTTCGGGCTGACGGTCCGATCACGGAATGCGTTCGCGCAGATGGGCGCGGGCTTCAAGAGCATGTTCGGCGGTGAGCTGCAGGGCATGACCAAAAACCTCGCCGAAAGCCGCAACGAGGCGATGAACCGGCTGATGAGCGAGGCTGCCGGCCGTGGCGGAAACGCGATCATCGCCATGCGCTTCGACACCACCGAACTCGGTGACGTCTGGACCGAGATCTGCGCGTACGGGACGGCCGTGCAGGCGGTGCCGGTGACCGACGCCGCCAAGTACACCGCCCAGCAATTGGGCTACGGGGCCACCTAAGCCCCCCGCGGGTCTTTATCTATCGACTCCGGGGGTTAGGATCCATCCGTACCCAAGGACGAGTCGAGGAATCTGGTGAGACTCCAGAACGGTCGCGCCACTGTGAAAGTCAGACCCGACGCTCGTCACCGGCTTCGATCTCCGGACGCGACACTCCGGGAAAGGACACCCCATGACGTCTCCTGAGGCCCGCAAGGGCATTCAGTCGGTCGACCTCTCCGCCACCAAGGCTGCGGTATGGCTGACCGCGACCGCCTTCCTCGCGCTGTTGGCGCTGTACTTCGTGGGCTTCGATCAGGGCGCGACGTCGGTGTTCGGTGACGATATGCACGTGCACGAGTTCCTGCACGACGCACGTCACCTCCTCGGCTTCCCCTGCCACTGACCGCGCCGTGGAAGCGCGGATCATCGCGCGCGGCCTACTGGCCGGCGCGCTGGGCGGCGTTGTCGCCTTCGTGTTCGCCCGAGTGTTCCTCGAGCCGGTGATCGAGCGGGCGATCGCCTACGAGGACACCATGTCCGAGATGCACGGCCACGGCGGTGGACACGGCGCCCACGAGCACGGCGCCGAACTGTTCTCCCGCGGCGTCCAGGCCAACGTCGGCATGGGATTCGGGTTGCTGGTGTTCGCGGCGGCGATGGGCGCGCTGCTGGCGGTGCTGTTCTGCATCGCGCACGGCCGGGTCGGCACCCTCGCCGGGCGCCCGCTGGCGGCGCTGCTGTCGGCGGCGATGCTGTTGTGCGCATTCGTGATTCCGGCGCTGAAGTACCCACCGAATCCGCCGGCCGCCAGCCTGGAGGAGACCCTCCGTCAGCGCACCCTGCTGTATCTGCTGATGGTCGCGATCTCGGCGGTGCTGCTCGTCGCGGCGGTGTATCTCGGCCGGCGGCTGGTTTCGCGCCTGGGCGCCTGGAACGCGGCGCTTACCGGGGCAGGGGCCTACGTGGTGGCGATCGGCGTCGTGATGGCGGTGATGCCCACCATCGACGAGACTCCCGAGATGTTCCCGGCTGACGTGCTCTACGACTTCCGGCTGTACTCCCTCGGCACCCACGTGGTGATGTGGGCGACCATCGGCCTGGTGTTCGCCGAACTGATCCGACGGCTTCTCGACACTCCCACCCGGTCCAGTATCCGGGCGTGAGCCACGTCTTCCGGCTGACCCTGGTCGCCCACGCCATGACGGACGCCATCGCAGCCGGACGGTTCCCGGTCGACGAATCGCTGAATGTCCTGGGGCAGCGCCAGGTTGACGCGACGGTCGATCTGGGCGAGATCGGCGTGGCGCTGTGCGCACCGGAGAAGCGCACCCGGCAGACCGCCGAGTTGCTGGGCCTGCGAGCGGAGGTGGACCCCCGGTTGTCCGACCTCGACTGCGGCCGCTGGCGCGGCGAGGTGCTCGGCGGTGTCCAGCCGGCCGAACTCGCGGTGTGGCTCACCGAACCGGATCGGGCTCCGCACGGAGGTGAATCCGTCGTCGCCCTGATCGAGCGGGTACGCGGCTGGCTCGCCGCGGTGAGCCAGGAGCCGCGCCGGGTGGTGGCCGTGACCCACCCCGCCGTGATCCGCGCCGCCATGCTCGTCGTGCTCGATGCGCCGCCGAAATCGTTCTGGCGCATCGACATCACGCCGGCGAGCCGCACGGTGCTGCACTTCCGCGGGCAGGTGTGGACGTTGCGCTCGGGGGCCGATCAGCGGTAGCGGGGCAGCATCGCGAAGACCTGCTTGATGATCGTCATCACCCAACCGCCGGCGTTCGGGCTGTGGTAGCGCGGCCAGTTGAGTTGAAAGCTCACCACCCACGCCTGGCCGGTACGATCCACGGCATACCAGCTGAAAGTCAGGTCACCGGGCAGGTTTCCGGCCTTGGCCCCGATGTAGGGCCACTCGGCCCGATCGAGGTCGATGCCGGGTATCTCCGACATGATGTCGCGCACCGGGGCCGCAGGGCCGACGGCGTTGTGCTGAACGGCCGCGTGCACGCGGCAGATGTCCTCGGCGCTGCCGTACCACTCGGCCCCGTAGGCCGAACCGGGTGTGTGCGTGCGTTGCGGATCCGGTTCGTAGGGACGGGAATTCGCCTCCTGCAGCAGCACGGCGCGACGCTGCGGCGAGTTCGCGGTCTTCCACTGTTCGCGCACGTCGGGATTGCCCCAGCCGACCGCGAAGATCTCCCGCATGGTGGGGAACGGCGTCATGCTGCCAGGGTCGTGATGTCCGGCGGCGACGAGAGCGCGCTCGATCGCGCGGGTCCCGACCCGCCCGATGAGCATGTCGGTGGCCATGTTGTCGCTGGTGGCGATCATCTTCGCGGCCGCCTCGCGGACGGTGATCTGCGAGCCGGGCGGAAGCTTGTCGAATCCCGACGAGCCGAGTTTCTTGCCCTCGGTGGTGATGGTCAGCTTGTCGTCCCAGCTGACCGTGCCGGCTCGCACCGCCTCCTCGACCGCGAACAGCACGTACGTCTTGAAAATCGATGCGAGCGGCAGGGATTCGGCGGTGTTGGTGCCCGCCACCTTCTCGCAGCGTCCGTCGTCGACCTTCGACACCTGATAGGAGTAGCGGGCTCCGGTGCGGCTCAGTGCGGCGTCGACGTCCGGCCAGGAGTTGATCACCGGCTTCTCGGTGGTGACCTCGAAGCGGCTGACCATCGTCTGGTCGTTGGTGTGCAGTTCGATGTCCTGCCGGGCGCCGTAGGAGGTCAGCACGTGCAGGGTGGCCACACCGGCGCCGATGTCCACCCCGGCCAGGGTGTAGGGCCGGTCCCACCACAGCGAGTCCATCGTGGTGGCCACGGGGTCGACCACGTCCGGGGCGGCCAGCGTCTTGACGCTGACCGGTCCGATCGGCCAGTCGGAGTTGAGCATGTCCATGACCTGCTTGGCCCGCACACCCTGCGGGGTGTTGGTGTCGATCCGTACCCCGGCCCCGGCATTGGCCGGCGGCGCGGGTGCCGGCGCGCAGCCGCTCGCCAGGGTGGCGACGGTGGTGATCGCGGTGGCAACCGCCACCGCGCTGCGGCGCAGCCGGCGCGCGCTAGGACTTGTCGCCGTGCCCGGCAACGTCCAACACAACCTCGAACTCGAGCAGATGGGCTCCGGTGGCCACCGGGTTGGCGCGTTCGCCGGCGTGGGCGTGCACGGCCGGGCCGGTGGCCCAGGCCTGGAACGCCTCCTCGGTCTCCCACTGGGTGACGACGAAGTAGCGCTCTTCACCCTTGACGGGTCGCAGCAGCTGGAATCCCAGGAATCCCGGCTGGTTGTCGACGGCGTGCGCGCGGTTGGCGAACCGCTTCTCCAGCTCAGGGCCGGCACCGGGCGGTACCTCGATAGCGTTGATCTTCACCACGGTCATGGCGCAAGGCTACCGCGCCCGCCGGGGGCGGTGAGTCGCAGCGCAAGATGAACCGGTGACCACGGAGCCGCTGACCCATCGCGGCGGCAGCGGCCGTCCGCTGGTGTTGGTGCATGGCTTGATGGGCCGCGGCAGCACCTGGTCGCGGCAATCGGCGTGGCTGTCGCGGATCGGTTCGGTGTACACCTACGACGCGCCCTGGCACCGCGGTTCCGACGTCGAGGATGAGCTGCCGGTCACCACGGAGCGGTTCGTCGCCGAGCTTGCCGACGCGGTCGCCGCCCTGGGGCACCCCGCGGTGCTGATCGGTCATTCGATGGGTGGCCTGCACTCCTGGTGCCTGGCCGCCGAGCATCCGGAGTTGGTGACCGCGCTGGTGGTCGAGGACATGGCACCGGATTTCGTCGGGCGGACCACCGGCCCGTGGGAGCCCTGGCTGCACGCGCTGCCGGTGGAGTTCGGATCCGCGCAGGCCGTGTTCGACGAGTTCGGTCCGGTCGCCGGTCAGTACTTCCTCGAGGCGTTCGACCGGACGTCCACCGGCTGGCGGTTGCACGGCAAGCCGGCGAGGTGGATCGAGATCGCGGCCGAGTGGGGCACCCGGGACTACTGGGCGCAGTGGCAGGCGGTCCGGTCGCCGGCGTTGCTCATCGAAGCCGGAGACTCGGTCACCCCGCCCGGACAGATGCGCCGGATGCGGGAACTGAGCGGCGATCGGGCCGCCTACCTGCAGGTGCCCGGGGCCGGTCATCTCGTCCACGACGACGCGCCGGACAGCTACCGCGCGGCGGTCGAGGATTTCCTAGCGGCGCTCCCCGAGCGCGCCTGACGAGGGCCACACCGGGTGCTGCTCGAAGCGGGCGCGGATGGCGTCGCAGTCGTGGCCGACCCGGCGGGCGTCGGCGTCGCGATCGTCGTCGTAGAGGTAGCCGACCATCGGCGCCCGGGGGGGGGCGAACTGCCGCATGTTCAGGCGCAGGGTTCCGTCCCGGTATGACACCGCCGCGATCGCGGCGACCACCCCGAACGGGGCCACCAGGACGACGCTCAACAACAGGAAGGTGATCGAAGCGGTCATGGCAGTAATTTTTCGACAGAACATATCCAGCCACTAGTGGCAGCACTGACTAGGTGCGCTAAAATTCTGCCATGGCCCTCGGGAGTGTGTCCGTGCTCGTCCTGGACAACCTCGCGGTGTTCGAGTTCGGCGTCATCTGCGAGGTCTTCGGCGTCGACCGTTCCAACGACGGGGTGCCCAATTTCGATTTCAAGGTCTGCGGTCCGCAGCCCGGCCGGGCGCTGAGCACCAGCGTCGGCGCCCAACTGGTTCCCGACCACGGGCTCGACGACCTGCTCGGGGCCGACCTGGTGGCGGTGCCGGCGATCTCCGGTCCGCCCGAGTCGTACCTGCCCGAGGCGCTGGAAGCGCTGCGCAGCGCGGCCGCTGCCGGCTCGACGATCCTGACGGTGTGTTCCGGTGCGTTCGTCGCGGGCGCCGCCGGGCTGCTCGACGGCCGGCGCTGCACCACCCACTGGATGCACGCCGACGAACTCGCCCGGCTGTATCCGAGCGCGATCGTGGACCGCAACGTTCTGTTCGTCGACGACGGCGACCTGATCACCAGCGCGGGCACCGCCGCCGGTATCGACGCCTGTCTGCATCTGGTGCGCCGCGAGTTGGGCAGCGCGGTGACCAACATCATCGCCCGCCGGATGGTGGTCCCGCCGCAGCGCGACGGCGGGCAGCGCCAGTACATCGATCAGCCCATCCCGGCTCGATGTTCAGAAGGTTTTGCGCCGCAATTGGATTGGATTCTGGCCAACCTCGACAAGCCGCACACCGTCGCCCGGCTGGCACACCGGGCGAACATGTCGGCCCGCACCTTCGCGCGCCGGTTCGTCGAGGAGACCGGGACCACCCCGATGCAGTGGGTCACCGACCAGCGCGTGCTGTATTCGCGGCGGCTGCTCGAGGAGACCGATCTGGACGTCGACCGCATCGCCGGGCGGGTCGGCTTCGGCAACGCCACCCTGCTGCGTCACCACTTCCGCCGGATGGTCGGGGTGACACCGTCGGACTACCGGCGCCGGTTCGCCCGCTCGGATTCGGCAGAGTCCGCCTAGACCGAGCACGTCTGGGCCGACTGCCAGACACCCGTGGTAGTGCTATTGCCGTGGCATCCAGGAACGGCCGGTCGATCGCCGGCGCTGCGGCAGCGGCCGTGCTCTATGCCTTGATGTGGATCGGATTCACGCAGCACTGGGCGCTGCTGGCCGCGGTCGACGACTGGCTTCTGCGCGTCTTCCACGATGTCGGGTCGGCTCATCCCGGTTGGGTCCGATTCTGGGACGTCTTTTGTGTCGCCTTGGGGCCGACCGCGTTCCGGATCGTCGCGTTCGGGCTGATCGTGCTCGCCGTGGTGCGGCGCAACCTGTCCACCGCGGTGTTCCTGTTCATCAGCGTCGAATTGATGGGTCTGGTCACCGAGGCGGGAAAGCGGCTGAGCGACCGGCCACGACCGTCCTCAGCGCTGGTAGATGCCGTGTCGACGTCCTTCCCGTCGGGGCACGCCCTCGGCGTCATGGTGGGGGTGCTGGCGCTCCTCACGGTGCTGTGGCCGGTAATGCCCGTGCGTCTGCGCGTACCCGTCGCTGTCGTCGGCGCCGGGCTGGTCTTTCTCGTCGGGTTCGCCCGGGTGATCCTCAATGTCCACCATCCGAGCGACGTCGTCGCGGGGTGGGCGCTGGGCTACCTCTACTACCTGTTGTGCGTGCGACTGGTGCCCCCGCGGCCGCTCACTTCAGCGGTCGAAACACCGGCAGAACTCGATACCGTGCCCTGAAACTCGCCCGCTTGCAAATGCTGCCGACCTCGCCGTCGCGCGCGATCGGCGTTGGGCCGTCGACGGATTCGAACTCGAACTCGGGTGCCTGCACCTCGTGGTATAGCGGGCTGCGCTCCAGACGTCCCAACATCAGCGCGCTCATGATCCGCAGCTTGCTCAACCGGCGCCCGGTCTCCAGGATGCGCACGTCGATCAATCCGTCGTCCATCCGGGTGCGCCGGGCCGGGGCGAACCCCGACGGGAGATAGACGGAGTTGCCCAGGAAGAACATCGACGTCTCAAGGGTCCTGTTGTCGTAGCGGATTCGCACCGGCTTCTCGCGGCGCAGGGTGTGAACCATGGCGTACACACCGGCCAGTGGCTTGCCGATCTTGTGCTCAAGTTTCTCCCGGGTGCGCACGAACGCGGGATAGGCCCCGATGCTCGCGGTGTTGATGACGATGTCCTCGTCGTTGAGGGAGACCAGATCGACGCACGACACCGTGCCGTCGCGGATCGCGGTGACTGTCCGATCGACAGTGTCGCAGCCGATGTCCTTGGCGAAGTGGTTGAACGTGCCTGCCGGAAACACGGCCAGCGGCACCCCGGTCTCCACGGCCATGGCGGCCGCGCAGGACACCGTGCCGTCCCCGCCGCCGACGGCCAGCACCTCGGCCCGCTGCGCAGCGGCCCGGAAGGCGGCCTGCGGATCGTCGTCCTCGGCCAGTTCGACGATCTCCAGCTTCGGTAGCTTCTCCCGCACCTCCTCGATGACCCGCGCGCCGTTGCCGCTGCCCGACGCCGGGTTGACCACCAGCACGACGCCCGCACCGTCGGGGCGTTGCGGGGTGTCGACGAGGAGTGGCTCGTTGGAGGGCAGTTTGGCGGGCACGATCGGCGGCACGAGGCGCCCGCCGAGTACCGCGATGGCGGCGCCGATGCCGAAGCCGGCGAACACATCGCCGGGGTAGTGCGCACCCGTGGCGACCCGGGACAGCCCGACCAGACCCGCCAACAGCGCCAGGCCCAGGCCGATCGGGGGATTCTCCAGTCCCACGCCGACGGCGAACGCGGCCGCGCTCGCCGAGTGACCGGAGGGAAGGGAATTCGAGGTGGGCATCCGCCGGACTCGGCGCGGCAGCGGAACCAGGGTGCGGTTGGGCCGGGCCCGCTTCCAGACTCGTTTGGCGAATTGGTTGGTCACCAGGCTGGTGACGGCCAGGGTCGCGACACCGCGGCTGGCGCCACGGCGTGCCGAGGGCGAGCCGGTGGCGACCAGGGCGGCGGCGATCGCAAACCAGAGCTTCGAGTGGTCGGCTGCGCGGGTGAGGACCGGCATGCTGCGGTCGAGCAGCACGCTGGGCGATTCGGCGACGGCTTCGAACACCTCGCGGTCCAGGGTGCCCAGGCCGCTGGTGATCTGACGGATGCCGCGTCCGCCGAGGAGATTTCGCACACTCATGAAACCAACTTAGCCGCACCGCGGTTTCGGCCGGTCGCGCGAACTGATCGATGGGTGCTCAGGTGCGGCCCGCGTCGTCGCCGGACTCGTGCTCGTCAGGCGGGCTGCCCGGTGCGACGATCCGTCTGGTGGCGACGGGCTTGCCCGCAACGAGTTTGGTGACGTTCGGCAATGGGGGCGGCGGCGTGGTGATCCGGCCCTGAACCGGCGCACCGTTCCTGACGGTCGGAACCGACACCCGCTTGGTGTCGGCCTTGGCGTCCTTGTCGGCAGCGCCCCCGCCGTGCATGGCACCCGGTGGCACCATTGGCATACCGGCCATTCCCGGACTGGCTGCTGCGGGCGGTGCCGCGGTACTCGGCGGCGCGGCGGGCATGACCGGGGCCGAGGATGGATAGGTGCTGGCCGACGGCACCGGCGGCGGACCCAGCATGGCTGTCGGGGTGGTGCCACCACCTCCACCGCCGAGGTCACCTCCCCCGCCGCCGCCTGTGTCCAGACCTGTTGTCCCCAAGCCATATTCGTCGAGTGGGAGGTCGGAAAGGCTTGCGTCGTCCAGCTGGTCGGCGCTACCACCGGCTTGTTGCACCAGGCCCATACCGGTCTGCATGGCCTGCTGCGCCCCCTGGGCGACCTGCTGGGGGATCTGCGCCAGCGGTTGCAGCGCTCCGCCGATCGCGCCGGCCAGGGCACCGGCGATACCCGAGGCCATCTGTGGAAGCTGTTGGGCCATCTGCGCCGAATCGCCCGGGCCCGCAATACCGGCCATCTCGGTGGCAGCTTCCTCGTCCTGGGCGGGGAATTTGGCTGCCGCCTCGGCGGTCTTGACGTCGCGTTCGGCGTGCCCGTCGACGCTCTCGCTGTTGTCGGTGGGATCGCCGGCGTTGGCGGCCAGTCCCAGGACCCGGAGCAATTGCTCGATCGGGGTGGCGCCGGTGACGAGTGGATCCGACGTGATGAGCGGGGGCGGCACGTTCAGGCCATTCGCCTGCAGGTACTGGTCGGCGTTGGCGTTCAGTTGTCCACCGGTCATCGCTGCGCCTCCCCCGCCTGCGTCAGGCTCATAGCCTGAAACCACGCCAAATGGTAATTCGCGCAGATTCTTTCGTTGTTGATCAGTGCCCCGATGCCGGCCAGCAGCTGCCAGTTGCCGACCGTAGCGGGATCGTGGTTGTGGGGATACTCACGGAGCACCCGACCGGTGATGGCCCGCAGGTGTGCGTTGAGCAGGTCGATTTCGGAGTCGAGATATCCGCTGCCGCTGGAGGCGGCCTTGGCCAGGGTGTGAGCCAGGCGGGGCAAGCCGTCCCGCCACTTGGTGGCCCGGGACAGCTCCCAGCCGAGTTCCTCCACATCGGCCGTTTGCCGTGCGCGGATCGATGTTCGCACCGGCTCGGCGTCGTCGGGGGCGATGTACTGGCCGGGCGAGTAGGTGGCGGTCAACGTGGTTGGGCCAAGCAGAGTTGTGGGAGAGCCGGTTCGACGGCCGGGTGCCAGCAGCGTGACGCCGACAGGGATCCGGACGTGCGGCGGAACCCAACCGCCGGCGAGATCGGTGACCAGAACAGTGCTTCCATCCTCACGATCGCCGATCGCCCAGCACAACCTGGGTTCCTGGCGTGCGACGAAATCGAGAAGCCTTTGTAGGCGATGTCGCGCCTGGGTGTGGGCCGCACCGGCGCCGTCTGCTGCACCGGCGGCCGTTGCGGCAACAGCGTTTTCGGTAAGGCCGGCCGGGGCGTTCTGTGGTGTGGCGACGGGCTGCTGACGGACGACAGCCGGTTGGTTCAGGGCGGTGGCGGTGGGGTTGACGGGCGCCGAACCGGGTGCCGTCATCGGCGCCGGGGGTGGGCCGGCGGGAGCGGCGGCGGCGGGCCGAAGGTCCGCGCCGTAGGCCGGAAGTGGGCCCGCGGGTGCTGCGGCCGACGGTGCCGAGCCAGTCGGCACGGTCGGCGGTGGGGCGGCGGCGATGACGGTCTGCGGGGCATCGACGGGTGGTGTTGGCACGGCCGTGTCGACGGGAGTGCTTGCGGCGTGCGAGGTTTCAAAGATGGGTGTCCCAGTGGTAGGCGCGATCTGAGCGGGAGGAACGGGCTGGGAGTGGACAGGCGCCTGCGCTTGCACAGTGTGCACCGCATTGTTCGAGAGCGCTTCGGCACCCGTCGACACCGGTGCACCCGCGTGCACGCCTGAGTTGAAGTTGTTGGCGAGGCCTTCGGGGGAGAGGGCCGGGGCGGGGGTGGGGATGTTGGTGGTTGGGGAGTGCGGGGTTGAAGTTGGTTGGGGCAGCACGCCGCCAACGGTCGTTGTCCTTGTCGCAGGCGCCGGAGAACTGTGCATGGCGGGCGGGGCGCCGTACGTGCCCATGCCAGAGGTCTCGCCCGTTTCATATCGACTGTCGCTCGATATGGGAGCTGACGGCGAGGGCGTTTCCAACGGCCGCGGTGTGATTCCGCCCGTCGACAGTCGACTCTCGAAATCGCCAGCGCGAGTTGGAGCATCAGCGATGTGCATGGCATCCGACCCCGATGGCACGGTACCAGTCGAATATCTGCTAGGACCCGTAGCGCTTTCCTCCGTTGTTGTTTGGAGTAGGGGATTGTCGAGGGCCTGAGTCACTTGCGCACGGACGTCCTCAACTTTGGAAGATCTAAATGCGTGATCTAGGTTAAGCCCGATCGAGTTTGCGAACTCGCGCGCAGAGGTGTCGGCGACATCTGTATCCAAAATGCGCTGTATGGCGCCAAAGACGCCATCGGAGCATATTGCCGCCTGCAGGTTTGCGTCTGTTTGCGATCTGATCACTGTCTCGACAATCTTCGCCACTTTAGAGACCGCAGGATCCTTGGACGCTTGGATCTGGCGAATCTCCGCATTGCCGCGGCGTGCGATATCGGAAAGTTGAGAGCGGAGGATCGCGACCGATTTGTGTGCCTCTTCATAGCTGTTGCTGATTGCGCGCTGCTTATCGGCGATTGCATGTGCACGCATCTCGCCAGTCCTGAAGGCGTCTTGTACGTCGTCTGCCGTGACGCCCACCTGCGACGCTAAGGCCCCTCGGCGCGCGGATTGCAACAAGTCGGAGTAGGCATCAAACTCCGTTCCAACAGCGCGTCGGTGAGTTGCCGCGAGTGCGAGCGTCGAAAACGAGTCTCGAACTGGCCATTGGTGGCCGACGAGGAGCGATGACCATTGGCCTGGCGGCAGATCACTCATTGCACACCGGCGAGATCCGCGCGACCACCGCGTCTGCGCCCTCGTAATCGGACTGCAGTTGGGCTTGATCCGCCTCACGTATTTGATCGAGAAGCATGGCCTCGTATCGGTTCGCGAGGTCTCGAATCAGTTTCGCGAGTTCAGTTGGTGTCGCGGAGGAATCGCTTAGAGCCTGATGCAAGTGGTATGCCGCTGCTTGAATGGTGATTCGCGTGTTGGCGATCACCGCAAGGTCTTGTGATGGGTTACTGCCCGCGCGCTGAGCGTTGACGTTGAGTGCCTGTTCGGTCTTCAGGTACGCCTCGCACACCGCCTTCTTCGCGTCGGCCGTCTCCTGCTCGGTGTAGGTCTTCCCCGCGGGAACCTCTGCCTTTGGCGCCGGCTTGAACCACGCTGCAATCGCCACCGCGACGGCCACGAGGGCGATCGCGATCGCGATGATCGCGGGCATCCGTGACGGGCCGCGCGGATTTGGCTGCTGCTGTGGAGGCCACGGAGGCGGCGCGGCAGCCGTCGGTCCGAGCGGCGCTTGTGACATCTGGCGACCGTATCTCTCGTGTTTGCCGGGGCGCTATTCACCTGACCCGGGCGAAGGGAGCCAACGCTCCCTATTTCCGCACGTCAAGGCTGAATCGCGATTCTGGGTGTTTGCCGTCTACTCGTTCCCGATCTGGTAGCCGCTCAAACCGTGGCTGAACCTTTACTTGACCCTGCGAAGACGTCCCGTGGACCATGGTCCGATGCGCCGGGTCCTGGTTTCGATCTGTGCTGCCCTCAGCGCAGCGCTCCTCGCCGTGGCTTCGGCGCCGCCGAGTTCAGCGGAGACGCCCTGGTTTCAGGCCAACGTCGGCAACGCCACCCAGGTGCTCTCGGTGGTGAGCACCGGCGGTTCGACCGCGAAGATGGACGTCTGGCAGCGCGACGCCAACGGGTGGAAGCCGGTGGCCACCGCAATCCCGGTCCACGTCGGCGCCAACGGCATGGTTCCGCAATCCCACGACGGCGAGATGGCCACCCCGATGGGCATCTTCAGTCTCGATTTCGCCTTCGGCACCCAGCCGAACCCCGGCGGCGGCCTGGACTACGTGCAGGTGACCCGGGACTACTGGTGGGACGGCGACATGAACAGCCCGACCTACAACACCATGCAGGTCTGCAAGAAGGCGGACTGCCCGTTCGACACCAACCCGGCCAGCGGCACCGAGAACCTCTATATCCCGCAGTACGCCCACGCGATCGTGATGGGCGTCAACAAGGCTCGTGTTCCGGGCAACGGTGGTGCGTTCTTCGTGCACACCACCGACGGCGGAGCCACCGCCGGCTGCGTCTCGCTCGACGACGACACCCTGGTCAAGATCATGCGCTGGCTTCAGCCCGGCGCGCTGATCGCCGTCGCTAAGTGACCGGAGCGATCGCCGACCCCGGCGTCGCCTTGAAGTTCAAGGCCTCGGTCGACATCGTCACCTCGTAGGTGCGGTCGTATCCGGTCTTGCTGATCTTCCAGCCGTCCGGCGTCTTGCGATAGCGGTCGCGGTAGAAGGCGGCGCCCTCCAGCATGAAATTGAACTCCGGCACGATCACCCGGTCCTGCAGATACCAAATGGCCTCGGCCTCGTCCCCGTCCACGCTGATCTCCGGATGGGTCACCCGGTGCTCGGTCAGCACCCCGGCCGGCATGGACTTGCGCATGAAATCGACCAGGTCTTTGCGGTTGGTGAAGTGATGCTCCTCGCCCAGTGACGATCCGTAGTCGCCGATGATGTCCTCGGTCAGGGTGTCGGCGAAGTCGTCCCAATGCTTGGTGTCGAGCGCTCGCAGGTAGCGGTACTTGACCTGCTTGATCGCCTCGATCGCTTCTGTGTCGGCCATGCCGGTCATTGCAGCACATCGCCCGCTGTGGTGGGGCGGATGTCCCGCTGACAAATACGGGCCGCGCTTCTCAGCCGTCCTGCAGGTAGCGGGTGACCATCTCGACCAACAGCCGGCGTTCGTCCTGCCACTCCAGGTGTTCGTTGACGATCATCTCGACCAGCACCATGCCGCGCAGCGCCGACCAGATCACCTCGGCGACACCGCGGTGCGCTGGGTCGTCGGAGATCAGCCGGCCCAGTTGGGTGATGGCGGCGTTGATCTCCCGCAGGTGCCGGCCGGTGGTCCGCTCGTGGGTGCCGCGGGTGGCCCGCAGGATCTCGAAGGCGGCCAATGATGTTGGGCTGCTGTAACACTCGAACGCGGTGTCGACGACGACCTCGATGCGGTCCCGCAGGGGCAGGTCGCCGACGTCGGCCCTGCCGAGGCTTTCCAGCAGCCGGGCCACTCCTTCGTCGACTACCGCCATCAGCAGCCCGTCGCGGTCCCCGAAGTGGTACTGGATGACGCCCCAGGTCACCCCGGCGCGCTCGGCGACGTGTTTGGCGGTGGCGGCGGGAAAGCCCTCCTCGACCACGCAGCGCACCGTCTCGTCGATGATCCGCGCCCGGGTGTCGTCACCACGCTTGCGCGGCGCCTGCGTCTGCCGCGTGGGTGGGGTGCCGAGCGTCTTCACATCGTTGACTTTATAACATTGAGCCAACTATGTTTCGCATGTGAGCGAACCGCGAAGCCGCTATGCCCGATTGACCCGGGACGAACTCGCCGTCCTGGTGCCCGAACTCCTCCTCATCGGCCAGTTGATCGACCGGTCCGGCATGGCCTGGTGCATCCAGGCCTTCGGCCGCCCCGAGATGCTGCAGATCGCGATCGAGGAATGGGCCGGCTCCAGCCCGCTGTACACCCGGCGCATGCAGAAGGCGCTGAAGTACGAGGGCACCGACATCATCACCATCTTCAAGGGGTTGCAACTCGACATCGGCGCGCCGCCGCAGTTCATGGACTTCCGCTACACCGTCCACGACCGCTGGCACGGCGAGTTCCACCTCGACCACTGCGGCGCCCTGCTCGACGTCGAGCCGATGGGCCCCGACTACGTCAAGGGCATGTGCCACGACATCGAGGACCC
>JAGQTW010000482.1:0-3720 GCA_020438785.1 Mycobacterium sp.
TCGTCGAAACCACCAAGGCCGCAGTCGAGATCGAGTGCTGGCACGACGGGGTGATCGGTGAGCTGCTGGTGCCGATCGGGCAGACCGTGGCCGTCGGCACCGCGCTGGCCACCATCCTGGAACCCGGCGAGAAGGCCGAGCCGCGGCCGACGGCGGTGGCCGCGGCCGCAACCCAAGCCGAGACCCCGCGCACCGAGGCCGTGCCCGTCGCCGCCCCGGTGGCCGCGGCGCAGGCGCCGGTCGGGCACCGGCAGTGGGTGTCGCCGGTCGCGCGGCGCACGGCCGCGTCGCTGGGGGTGGACCTCAAGGGCCTCACCGGTACCGGTCCGCAGGGCGCGATCACGCTGCAGGACGTCGAGCATGCCGCCGCAACGGCCCACCACGAGGCACCCAAGCCACCGCCGCCGAAGCCGGCGGAATCGGCCGAGCCCCAATCCGCGGCCGAGAAGGCGCGGGCGCGCGGTGCGGCCATGCGCGCGTCGATCGCCGCCGCGATGAGCCGCTCCAAGCGCGAGATCCCGCACTACTACCTGTCCCACGAGGTCATCCTCGACACGGCGCTGGGCTGGCTCACCGAGCAGAACGCCGGCCTCTCGATCACCGAGCGGATGTTGCCCGCGGTGCTGCAACTCAAGGCGGTCGCGCTGGCCGCCCAGAAGTTCAAGGAGTTCAACGGCTTCTGGAACGACGACGGCTTCGAGCCGTCCGCCCAGGTCCATGTGGGCGTGGCGATCTCGCTGCGGGGCGGGGGCCTGGTGGCCCCGGCGATCCACGACGTCAACGAGAAGAAGCTCGACGAGCTGATGCGCGACCTGACCGACCTGGTCGGCCGGGCCCGCGCCGGCTCGTTGCGCAGCTCCGAGATGTCCGACCCGACCATCACGCTGACCAACCTCGGCGACAAGGGCGTCGACGCCGTGTTCGGTGTCATCTACCCACCGCAGGTGGCGATCGTCGGGTTCGGCAAGCCCGCGCAACGAGTGGTCGTGGTCGACGGCGGCATCCGGGTGGCCACCACGGTGCGGACCAGTCTGGCCGCCGACCACCGGGCCAGCGACGGTGCGCGCGGTGCGCTGTTCCTGGCCGAGATCAACCGGCTGCTGCAGCAGCCCGAAGAACTGTAGAGGAGACGACATGAGCAGAGCTGAGATCCGCGACGGGGTGGTGGCGCAGTTGATCGCGATCGCCCCGGAGGTCGAGGAGGGTGACCTGTCCGACGGCGAGTTGCTGCGCGACCAGGTCGACCTGGACTCGATGGACTGGCTGAACTTCCTGGTGGCGCTGCACAAGCGCTTCGACGTCGAGATTCCGGAGTCGGAGTACGCATCGCTGCGCACGATCGACGACCTCACGAGTTACATCGACACGCATCGCTAGACTTCGGCGGTGGCCCTGTTGCCGTCCGTCGTGCTGCGCGATCCCTCCTCGGGGCTGAGCGCCACCTTCGTTCCGACCGCCGGCATGGTGTGCACGTCGCTGTCGGACGGCGGTGCGGAACTGCTCGGGCAGCGGCGCGGGCTGGACGCGTACCTGGAGAACGGCAAGACGATGGGCATCCCCATCCTCTATCCGTGGGCGAATCGGTTGAGCGCCAACACCTATCCCGTCGACGGCGGTGCCGTCACGTTGACCCCGGGTGTCGGCGGTGTACGCGCCGATGAGCATGGCCTGCCGATTCACGGTGTGCTGTCGGCGTATCCGGGCTGGCTGGTCACCGCGCAGTCCGAGAATCGACTGACCGCGGATCTCGACTTCGCCGGTCAGCCCCGGCTGCTGGCCAGCTTCCCGTTTCCGCATCTGCTGACCCTCGACGTCATACTGGCCGATCGCGCGCTTACGGTGCGCACCACGGTGACACCGACCACCGCCGCCGCGGTGCCGCTGTGCTTCGGCTTCCACCCGTACCTGACGATCCCCGGCGTTGCCCGTTCGGAATGGACACTGCAGACCCCGGCACTGCGGCACCTGCGCGTGGACGACCAGGGCATCCCCACCGCGGAAGTCGACCGGTGGCCCGCATCATCGGATGCGCTGGGCGACAAGACCTTCGACGACGGCTTCGATGAGGTGGCGCAAGGCGCGGTGTTCGCGCTCGCCGGTGGGGACCGGCGTATCGAGGTGGTGTTCGACCAGGGGTTCCCGGCGGCGCAGATCTTCGCGCCGGGCAGCGAGGATGTGGTGGCGATCGAACCGATGGCCGCGCCCACCAATGCCTTACGGGCCGGCGGTTACCGCAGCGCGGTCCCGGGCCGGCCCGTGGAGTCGGTATTCAGCATCCGGGTGCGTTGATCCAGAACTCACGTGCAGTGCTACTCGCACTTCGTGTGCGTGAATTCCGACTCAACGCCGAAAGGTCAGCGGCGGGGCTTCCACACCACCAGCGCGGTGCTCTTCGGCATGACCGCCAGGTCGCGCCGCGGCCCGGTGCGTAACGACTCCAACTCCTGGGCCATCTCCTGCAGCCGGGACTGCAGCGCCTCGACCTGATTGGTCAGCTCGATGATCCGCTTGATCCCGGCGAGGTTGACACCCTCGTCCTGGGACAGCCGCTGCACCTCGCGCAGCAGCTCCACATCGCGTTCCGAATAGCGCCTTCCCCCACCGGAACTGCGCTGCGGACTCACCAGGCCGAGCCGGTCGTAGGTGCGCAGCGTCTGCGCGTGCATACCGGCCAACTCGGCGGCCACCGAGATCAGGAACGTCCGCGATTCCCGCGAGTCGCCGGCACTCATGCCCGGTTACCCACCCATCCGGCGCGCGGGTCGAACCCGCTGGACCGTTCGGCGGCGGCGTAGGCCTCCAGTGCTTCCAGCGCCGGCCCCTCCAGGTTCGGCGGCACCGCGACCTTGACGGTCACGAGCAGGTCGCCGTGGCCACCGCTGCGCTTGGGCACCCCGCGCCCGCGCACCCGCAGGATCCGGCCGTCGGCGGTGCCCTTGGGCACCCGCACCCCGACCTTGCCCTCCAGCGTGGGCACCGAAAGCGTTGTACCGAGGGCCAACTCGGTGAAGCTCACCGGAACGGTCACGGTCAGGTCGTCGCCGTCACGGCCGAACACCTTGTCCGGCCGCACATGCACGGTGACGTACAGGTCGCCCGACGGGGCGCCCCGCAACCCCGCCTCGCCCTGGCCGGCCAGCCGGATGCGCTGGCCGTCCTCGACGCCCGGAGGGATCCGCACGTTGATGGTGCGGGTACGGGTGGTGACACCGGTGCCCCGGCATTCGTCGCAGGGATGCTCGATGATCGAGCCGCTGCCACGACAGTCGGTGCACGGTTCGGAGAACCCGAACGCGCCCTGGTTGCGGTTGATCACCCCGGAGCCGTTACAGGTCGCGCAGACCTTCGGGCTGGTGCCGGGGCGCGCCCCGCTGCCGTGGCAGTTGGTGCACGGCGCCGGGCTGGTGAGCCGCAGCGGCATGGCGACACCCTTGGTCGCCTCGAGGAAGTCGAGGTCGGTTTCGGTCTCGAGGTCCTTGCCGCGGCGCGGCCGACTGGGGCGCGGCTGCGCGCCCCTTCCGAACAGCCCGCCGAACAGGTCGCCGATGTTGGCCCCGCCGTCCTGACCGGCCTGGCCGAACAGGTCGTTGAGGTTGAACCCGCCGCTGCCGTCGTCGTAGACGGTGTAGTCGCCGCCCCCGCCGCCGCCGTTGAAGCGGCGGCCGAAACCACCGCCGCCGGCGAACAGCCGCCGGGTCTCGTCGTACTCCTTGCGCTTGG
>JAGQTW010000482.1:3727-5025 GCA_020438785.1 Mycobacterium sp.
TCAGCACATCGCGGGCCTCGCCGACCTCCTTGTAGCGCTCATCGGCGACCTTGTTGTCGGGGTTGCGGTCGGGGTGGTTCTCGGCGAGCAGCTTGCGGGCGACCCGCTTGATCTCGTCCTCGCTGGCGTCAGAGGAGACGCCGAGCACCTTGTAGAAGTCCTTCTCGACCCATTCTCGTTGAACCATGCCGCGTCACCTCCTCACCATTGTCGCGGTTACGAATCTGATTCTGCGTTCTGCGAGCCGGATTGCTCACCGTTGGTGGGCGTGTCGGACTCGGCCGACGCATCGTCGACGGTGTCGACCACGCCCACGAGCGCGTGCCGCAGCACCTGGTCGCCGAGCTTGTAGCCCTGGCGCATGACGGTGCCGATCACCGGCTTGGAGCCGTCGCCCTCGTGCTGCACGGCCTCATGCAGCGACGGGTCGAACTCGTCACCCTCAGCGCCGAACGCCGTCAGGCCCAGCCCGGTCAGCGCGGCGGTCAGTTTGTCGGCCACCGACTTCAGCGGACCGCTCTCCAGGTCGCCGTGGGCGCGGGCCCGGTCGAGGTCGTCGAGCACGGTGAGCAACTGGCCCACCACGACGGCCTTGGCCCGGTCGGCGGCCACCTGCTGGTCACGCAGCGCGCGCTTGCGGTAGTTGGCGAAGTCGGCCTGCACGCGCTGCAGGTCCGCGGTCAGCTCGGCAACCTGGTCCGCCGACTCGCCGGCCGCCGCGGACGCCCCCGGCGCCGGCCCACTGGGGGCCGGCCCGGAGGCCGTCTCGCGCACTTCCCCGGTCTGGGGATCGATCCGGCGCTTGTCGGTGACGGTTACCGGTTCCTCCGGTTCGCCGTTCACGGGTGGGGTCACTTGTTCTCCTGATCGTCCTCGACGACCTCGGCGTCCACCACATCGTCATTCGACGATCCGCCCGAGTCACCGCCACCGGCGGCCTGCTCGGCCTGGGTCGCCTCGTAGATCGCCTGGCCCAGGGCCTGGCTCTCGACGCCCAGCTTCTCCATCGCGGACTTGATCGCCCCGATGTCGGTTCCCTCGAGCGCCGTCTTCGCCTCGGCGATCGCGCCGTCGACCTTGGCCAGGGTGTCCTCGGGGACCTTCGATCCGCCCTCGGCCTCGCGCTGATCCTTGACGAACTTCTCCGTCTGGTAGACCAGCGACTCGGCCTGGTTGCGGACGTCGGCCTCCTCGCGACGCTTCCGGTCCTCGTCGGCGTGCGCCTCGGCGTCCTTGATCATCCGGTCGATCTCCTCCTTGGACAGGCCGGAGCCCTCCTGGATCTTGATCGTGTTCTC
>JAGQTW010000483.1 GCA_020438785.1 Mycobacterium sp.
CGGTAGTCACCCTGGTCGCACACCCGCTGCGAGGACCGGGCCAACCAGTCGGGATGCTCGTCGGCGCCGGGAATGGTGTCCAGCGGTCCGCGCGAGCAGCCGATGACCGTCGCGCCGGCGCGCAGCAACTCGTGGGCGATGCCCAGGCCGACCCCGCGGCTGGTGCCGGTGACGATCGCGACCTTGCCGTCCAGTGGTGGTGAGACATCGCTCACAGTGCCGCTCCTCCCGCCCTCGCCGAGTTCTCATTGAGCGTTCAATATGATTACATGCTCAATGTTATTGGGCAATGACCTGAGAGGCAGCCGCATGGGCCTGCGCGGAGAAGCCGCCATCGTCGGGTACACCGAACTTCCCGCCACCAAGAAGCCGGCCGGGCCGCCGGAGTTCACCCTCGAGCAGTGGGCCCGGCTGGCCGCCGCCGCCCTGGCCGACGCCGGCTTGTCGGCCGCTGACGTCGACGGCATCTGCACCGGTCACCTGCAGGAGTCGCAGATCTTCGTCCCCTCGACGGTCATCGAATACCTCGGCGTGAAGACGAATTTCGCCGAGCTGGTCGACCTCGGTGGGGCCAGCGCCGTCGCGATGGTGTGGCGCGCCGCGGCAGCCATCGAGCTGGGCCTGTGCAACGCGGTGTTGTGCGTGGTTCCGGCGACGCCGCTGACCCCGGTGACCGAGAAGCGCCCGCCCGACTTCGGCGACATGCTGTACTTCGGCGCCTCGAGCAACCGGTACGGCTCACCGCAGGCCGAGTTCGAAATCCCCTACGGCAACCTGGGACAGAACGGCCCGTACGGGCAGGTCGCCACGCTCTACGGCGCCACCTACGGCTACGACGAACGGGCGATGGCCAAGATCAGCGTCGACCAGCGGGTCAACGCCAACCACACCCCCGGCGCCATCTTCGAACACGAGCCGATCACGGTCGACGACGTCGTCAACAGCCCGGTGATCGCGTCCCCGCTGCACATGCTCGAGATCGTGATGCCGGTGATGGGCGGCGCGGCGGTGCTGGTGACCGGCGCCGATCTCGCGCGGCGTTCGCGGAATCGCCCGGTGTGGATCAAGGGGTTCGGCGAACGGGTGCCCTACAAGACGCCAACCTACGCCCAGGAGCTGCTGGCCACCCCGATGATCAAGGCCGCCGCCTCGGCATTCTCGATGGCCGCCCTCACCCCCGCCGACATGGACATGGTGTCGATTTACGACTGCTACACCATCACGGCGTTGCTGAGCCTGGAGGACGCCGGGTTCTGCGAGAAGGGCAAGGGCCTGCAGTTCGTCACCGAACACGACCTGACCTTCCGCGGTGACTTCCCGATGAACACCTCCGGCGGCCAACTCGGCTACGGCCAGGCCGGCCTGGCCGGTGGGATGCATCACGTCTGCGACGCCACCCGCCAGATCATGGGTCGCTCCGGGGCGACCCAGGTGGCCGAGTGCAACCGGGCGTTCGTCTCCGGCAACGGCGGCATCCTGAGCGAGCAGACCACTCTCGTGCTGGAAGGGGACTAGCCGTGGGCTTCACTCAGCGGTTCACCAGGCCGATGCCGATCCCGACGCCGACGACCAAGCCGTTCTGGGATGGTTTGGCAGAGCACAGGATTCGTATCCAGTACTCCCCCTCGAGCGACCGGTACGTGTTCTATCCGCGAGTGCTGGCACCCGGCACGCTGGCCGACGACCTGCACTGGCGGGAGATCTCGGGTGCCGCCTCGCTGTACACCTTCACCGTGGCCTACCGGCCGGTGGCTCCGCACTTCGCCGGCGATGTGCCGCAGATCCTGGCCGTGGTGCAGTGGGACGAGGGCCCGCGCTTCTCCACCGAGATCGTCAATGCGGATCCGGCCGATGTCCACGTCGGAATGCGGCTGCGGCCGGTGTTTTTCGATTATCCGGAGGACGGGGTCACGATGCTGCGCTACGAGCCGGCGTGATCCTCAGCGGACGGCGGCGCCGGCCTTGGCGCGGGCCTTGACGTTGTCGAAGCGCAGGCAGACCGTGGTGCCGAGCTTGGAGGTGTCGATGGTTAGATCGTCGGCCAGGGCGCGCATCAGCGGTATCCCACGCCCCCGGGTGCGGCCGCGGGTGGCGGGGTCGGGTTCGCGCCAGCAGCCCTGATCGGTGATGGTCACCGTCAACGTGGCCGCCTCGCTGTTCTGCACCGCCTCCACGTCGATCGTGCCGACGCCGTTGTTTTTCAGGTAGGCGAATTCGGCGGCATTCGCCAGCGCCTCGTTAACGGCGAGCACGACGTCGCTGAATCGGATGGCGTTCAGGTCCACTCGCCGGCCCAGCCAGGCGGCGAACTCATTGCGCACATGCCCGGCCGCGTAGGGGTCGGCCGTGAATTCGTTGAACGCGAACCGATTGCCGTCGGAGCTCGGACATGGGTAGCTCGGTGTCGTCATGGCGAAGGCTCGTATACCCAACTGCTTGAGCGGCTACGCGCCGAGTGCGTCGCGCGCCTCGGCCAGGGTGGGATAGAGCCCGATGATGTCGGCAAGACCGATCAGAGTGAGCGGCCTGCTGGTTGCGGGCCCGCTCGCCACGACACCGAACCGGATGTCGGATGCGGCCTGCTCGCGAGCGGCCACCAGCACTCCCATGCCCGCGGAGGCAAGGAATTCGACCTCGCTGAGGTCGACGATGATCGCCGCCGGATTCCGTTTCAGCGAAGTGGTGAGGCTCGCCTCCAGATGCGGGGAGGTCAGCATGTCGACGACCCCGGAAGCGGAGACGACGACGGTGCGGCCGAACCACTCTTCGTTGATCACGCAGCCGGCATCGGCCGCCGTGGTGACGTTGTCTGTGGTGGCAGTGGCTTGCTCGTCCAAGATTCACACCTCACTGGGCAGCACGACAATGCGTGCTTGGAGTTACGTCATGCCTGCAAGGCTGCCGTCTGAACCTGGCAAGAACTTTTCAGGGTTCTGCGTCGATCTGCTTGCGACGCGGGGTCTGCGCCCGAACACATTCGCGGCGAGACCCTCCAAGGCTAGCGCATATCGGCGGCCGAGACCCGTTCCAGCAGCGCGACCTCGTCGTCGGGCCGGGCTGCCGGAACCGGTCCGGCCAGGTCAGGCGCCGACTACAGGGTGATGACAGAGGAGATGTCGATGGTGTTGTGGTCATCACGGACCCGCACGGTGTAGTCGCCCCTTGCGGGAGCGTCAATTACGAAGACCGCCCACTTGTCCACGTTGTCCCCGATCCGCAGCAGTTCGTCGTCCCATTCGCTGCGGGCATCGGCGACGACGGTCTTGCCGGTCGGCGACGTCACCGACAGGGCGCCGGTGGCGATGAATCCGCCGTCGCCGCAGAAGCTTCCGCCCGGTGTGCACTGAGCAAGGATCTCCACCCAGAGTTCGTAACGGTCCTTCTCCCCCTTCTGATAGCTCGGCCACAGGTAGGCGTTCTTGAGTTCGATCGACGGCGAGGTTCCCACGATCTGACCGACCGGAATGCCCCGCGGTTCCAGGCTGCTTACCGCGGATCCGCCCGCGAACGGGATCTTCGTCTGGTTGGCGTCGGTCCGGCCGTACACCAGTGTCACGCTGTCGATCACATCGTCGAGGCTCGTCATGTTCTTGGGCACCTTGATCGAGGCGGTCGCCGAACCCGGGGCCTTCGCCCCCGGGGCGACCTGGGGGCTGTCGAAGTCCAGCTTCACCACTGCCCC
This sequence comes from Mycobacterium sp., assembly GCA_020438785.1. Lineage (GTDB taxonomy): Bacteria > Actinomycetota > Actinomycetes > Mycobacteriales > Mycobacteriaceae > Mycobacterium. The sequence goes on from JAGQTW010000483.1 coordinate 3,683, forward strand.
GTTGACCTCGAGGTAGCCCGTGCGGTCCGGATCGGGATCACCGTTCTTGTCCTGCCCGGGAACGTGAGTGGCATTCACCATGTCCTGGTAGGACAGGTCGATGTCGAACCTGATCGACGGCCCGACGATTGGAGCGGTCTCCGACGACAGCCCTGAGGAATTAGTCGACGTCGACGGTGCCGACGACGAATCCTGTTCGCTTGCAGTCACTTTGTCGACGGTGATGGCGAATCCGTCATACCAGCCCGTCTTGTTGACGACCCGGCTCACTGTGGCCGGCGCACTCGACGAGGCGCTCGACGTCGATGCCGCCGCCGACTCCGTGACCGACGCGGACGACGTCGAGGACGCCGCGCTCGCCGGCCCGCGGTGGGCGCATCCCACCAGCAGGGCCACCACCGACGCACTCGCCGCCGCGATTCCGATCGCCTTGGACGTCATTTCAAACTCCTTCAAACAAGTTGGTCAGCTGCGCACACGGCAACCCGACGCGGAACAGCGTCACCGGATGGATGGGGATGGGAGCGCGGGTGTTACGGAAACGTGCGATGCCTGCTAACTGCCGGGCACCTGGCTAGCGCATCGGGGCCGCAAGGGTGCCGGTGCCGAAAAGTGTCACGAACCACCCCGGTGTGCGCTCTTACCGGTGGAAAGAGCCGAAACACAGCAAGGAGCCCGCGATGAACACTGCGTTCCAGCGACCGACCCCGTCCCGCCATCGGCCGACGGGCCCCGGTGAGTACCGGGGCCATCGGATGCCCGCGGTACCGCTACGAGTTCCGTATCGGCCGACGTCGGGGCTGGCGCGGCCGCCCGTCCCGCCGCCGGATTCCGCGCCGATCCGCCCGGCGGTACGCACGAACGCCAAGGTGTCCTTCCAATGCGGCTACCACATCGTGTGGTGCACCCAGTACCGCGCGGCCGTCATCGACGAGGCGGTCGGCGAGCGACTCAAGGAGATCGTCTCCGAGGTACTCACCGAGAAGGGTGCGTGGCTGGTCGAGGTGAAGGTCGCTGCCAACCACGTCTACCTGGTCGTGGAGGTCGCACCGCAGTTGGGTGTCCACCGGTTGGTGAAAGCGATGAAGGCGGCGTCATCGCGTGCGCTGCGCCAGGAATTCCCCGCCCTGCGCTCGCGATTGCCATCGCTGTGGACCAACTCGTACCACGTCAGCACCGTGGGAAGCCCGGCGTCGGCGGCGATGGTCGCGCAGTATGTCTCCGCGCAGCGCACGCGGGACAGCCGGCGCGAGGACCCGGACCACGACCGGCAGCGCGGGGCCGGCTGGGAACGTCGACGCGGCGTATGACGGCCCGTTCGCTCGTATGCTGCGGGTATGTCCGATGTCGCTACACAAACGCTGCCGCCGGGACCCCGGCTCCCTCCGGCGGTGCAGGCGGCGCTGATGTGGCAGTACTGGCCCCGTTTCGTGCTGGCCTGCCGCCGCCGCTACGGCGGAATCTTCACGCTGCGGGTGGCCTCCATGGGGACGGTCGTCTACCTGGACGACCGCGACGAGATCAAGAAGATCTTCGCCGGAGACCCGGCGAAATTCCATGCCGGCGAAGCGAACTCGATGCTGACCGGCCTGCTGGGCCCGGACTCGGTGCTGGTGGTCGACGAGGAGGTGCACCGGGATCGGCGGCGGTTGATGCTCGAGCCGTTCCACCGTGAGGCGGTGGCCAGGCAAGCGGGGCTGATGGCCGAGATCGCCGCCGAGAACATCGCGACCTGGCCGGTCGGCAACGCCTTCGCCGTGGCGCCGCGCATGTCGCAGATCACCCTGGAGGTGATCCTGCGGACCGTCATCGGGGCCACCGACCCCGAACGCCTGGTGGCCCTGCGCGAGGTGATGCCGCGCCTGCTGAACCTGAGCGCATTCCAGCTGCTGGCCGTCGCCAGCCCCAAATTGCTGCGCAGGTGGCCCTGGCGCGGGGTACAGCGACGGATCGCCGAGGCCGACCGCCTGCTCTACGCCGAGATCGCCGACCGCCGCGCCGACCCCGACCTGGCCACCCGATGCGATGCGCTGTCCATGCTGGTCCGCGCCGCCGACCAGGACGGACGCCGGATGTCCGACTCGGAGCTACGTGATCAGCTGATGACGCTGCTGGTGGCCGGGCACGACACCACGGCAACCGGCCTGTCATGGGCGCTGGAGCGTCTGACCCGTCACCCAGGGGTGCTGGCCAGGGCGGTCCACGCCGCCGAGGCCAGCGCGGCGGGTGATGCGGACGGTGACGAGTACCTGGACGCGGTGGCCAAGGAGACATTGCGGGTGCGCCCGGTGGTGTTCGACGTCGGCCGCATCCTGACCGCGCCGATCGACCTCGCCGGCTACCGCCTGCCCGCCGGGGTGATGGTGGCCCCGGGCATCGGGTTGGTGCACGCCGATGCGCGCGTCTACCCCGACCCGGAGCGGTTCGATCCGGACCGGATGGTGGGCGCCACACTTAGCCCGACAACGTGGTTGCCGTTCGGCGGCGGGGCACGCCGCTGTTTGGGCGCGACCTTCGCCATGGCCGAGATGCGGGTGGTGTTGCGGGAGGTGTTGCTGCGCACCGAGTTGGTGACCACCACGGCGCCCGGTGAACGCCAGCGGGTCAAGCACGTGATCCTCACGCCACACCGTGGCGGGCGGATTCGGGTCGCGAGATTGCGGCGGCCTCGACCCCGAGCCGCGGAGTCCATCGGCAGTTCCGCCGCTCCGAACTCCAGCCACGCCGGCTAGCAGTTAATTGACGTCGGAAGCGGCCTTTCTGGCTGCTCAGCGGCGCACTGTATGTTTGCTACATGCCACCCCGACGATCGTTGCGCGAGTACATCGGCGAGAAGGCACCGCAAACTTCGAACCGCATGGTAATCGGGTTTCTCCGCAGGATATTCGGCCCCAGCGCCTACATCCAGGACGGTTTGGTCAGTCTGCACACCCATGCCTTCATGGCGGATCCGCAGTTCCAGCGCGCCTACCAGCGCGGCATTGAGGCGACCGCCGGCCAGGATTACTACCAGTGGCACTGGCGTGTTCACATCGGGTTGTGGGCCGCGGCCAGTGCCAGCCGACTCGACGGAGATTTTGTCGAGTGCGGCGTTAACTACGGATTCATGAGCAGCGCCATCATGGAGAACCTGGATTGGGATCGACTCGGCAAGACGTTCTATCTGCTCGACACTTTCCGCGGGCTCGATTCACGCTTCATCACGACCGGGGAGCGCGACACCGGGACGCTGGACAAGAACGAGGACCGTCTGAGTACGGGTTTCTACGTCGCCTCGGTCGACAAGGTTCGGGCCAACTTCTCTCAGTGGCAGAACCAGCGCATCATCGTCGGCTCGATTCCAGAGACTTTGGAGCAAGTCGACGCCCGCACCGTGGCGTTCCTCCATATCGACATGAACTGCGCTCCCCCTGAGGTAGCCGCCTTGCGCTACTTCTGGCCGCGGCTGACGCCGGGCGCCATCGTGTTGCTGGACGACTACGCCTACCAGGGATTCGAGGATCAGCGCGTCGCGATGGATGCCCTCGCGAGCGAACTTGGCACTTCGGTCTGCGCGCTGCCGACCGGTCAGGGCCTGATCATCCGGCCACCGGACTAAGGCGCGCGGCATCCTCGACGATGGCGGCGCATCGCATCGCCGGCGGTGAAGATAAGTGGTCCCGGCTGGGATCGAACCAG
>JAGQTW010000484.1 GCA_020438785.1 Mycobacterium sp.
CGACCACGGCACCGTACAACCGTTGGAGAAGCTGTTCGGCGATGCGACCGCCGTACCGGTCGTCCCGATTTTCATCAATTCGGTCGCCACCCCGCTGGGGCCGCTGCACCGCTCGAGGGCGCTCGGGGCCGCGGTGGGCGGCTTCCTGGCCGCGCTGGACCGCCGCGTCCTGGTGGTGGGTTCGGGCGGCCTGTCGCACGACCCGCCGGTGCCGACGCTGAAGACCGCCGACCCCAAGGCGCTCGACCGGATCGTGCACGGCATGCCGATGACACCCGAACAGCGCCGCGCGCGGCAGGATTCGGTCGCCGCGGCGGCCGCGGAATTCGCCGCCGGCGGCGGTGGCTGCCGGCCGCTGAATCCGGGCTGGGACGACGCGTTCCTGGACCTGATGGACAACGGCCGGCTCGATGAGCTCGACAACTGGACCAACTCTCAGGTCGCCGGTGAGGCGGGCAATTCCGCGCACGAGGTGCGGACCTGGGTTGCCGCGTTCGCCGCGCTGGCCGCCCAGGGTCCGTACCGCACCGTCGACCACTACTACCGGGCCGCGCCGGAGTTGATCGCCGGGTTCGCGGTGCGCACCGCGGTGCCGACGGGAGCCGCCCGGTGAGTGCGGAATCCTTCGACGCCCGCGTGGATGTGCTCGTCATCGGCTCCGGCGGTGGCGGCATGACGGCGGCACTGGCCGCGCACACCACCGGCCTGGACACCCTCGTCGTCGAGAAGTCCACGCACTTCGGCGGTTCCACCGCGCTGTCGGGCGGCGGCATCTGGGTTCCGGGCGCCCCCTCGCAGCGGCGCGCCGGCTACACGCCCGACCCCGCCGGCGTCAAGGCCTACCTCAGACGGATCACCGACGGCCTCGTCAGCGACGAACGCATCAGCGCATACGTCGACAACGCGCCGAAGATGATGGAGTTCCTCGAGAAGACCAGCAGTTGGCTGGAGTTCGTCTGGAAGCCCGGGTACGCCGACTACTACCCGGGGCTGCCCGGCGGATCGGAGCTTGGTAGCACCATCAACGTCCCGCCGATCGATCTGCGCGCCCTCGGCGACGAGGAAGGCAACCTGCTCAAGCCGCTGGCACTGGCGCCCAAGGGAATCTGGCTGGGGCCCAAGGATCTTCGGCTGTTCTACCAGGTTCGGCAGAACTGGCGCGGCAAGGTGGTCCTGCTCAAGCTGCTGTGGCGCAAGTTTCGCGCCCACGTGTTCGGCGACCGCATCGCGGCCATCGGCCAGTCGCTGGCCGCCCGGTTGCGGCTGGCGATGAAGGAACGAGACATCCCGCTGTGGCTGGACGCGCCGATGACCGAACTGATCACCGACGTCGACGGCGGAGTCGTCGGCGCGGTGATCGAGCGGGCCGGCACGCTGGTGCGGATCGGCGCCCGCGGCGGCGTCATCCTGGCCACCGGCGGCTTCGACCACGACATGGCCTGGCGCCGTGAGTATCTGCCCGAACTCGAACACGACTGGAGCTTCGGCAACCCGGTGGCCATGGGCGACGGCATCCGGGCGGGAGAGAAGGTGGGCGCCTCGACCGACCTGCTCGACGAGGCGTGGTGGTTCCCCGCCATGTGCTGGCCGGACGGGCGGCTGCAGTTCATGCTCAACGAGCGGATGATGCCCGCGCAGTTCGTGGTCAACGGTGCGGGCAAGCGGTTCATCAACGAGGCCGCCCCCTACATGGATTTCGCGCACGCGATGATCGCCGGCCACCGCACCGGTGTCAGCCACATCCCGTGCTGGCTGATCACCGACACCCGCTCCTTCCACCGCTACGTGGTTGGCGGGCACCTGCCGATCCCCAGGGTCCCCGGCGCGCCGGTGCCTACCGGGCGCACGGTGCCGCAGGCCTGGCTGGACTCCGGGGTGGTCCGCTCGGCGGCCACCCTCGACGAGCTCGCGGTGCGGATCGGGGTTCCCCCGGCCGAACTGCGTCGCACCGCAGAGCGTTTCAACGAGCTGGCGCGTAAGGGGCACGACGACGATTTCAACCGCGGTGACAGCGTCTACGACAACTACTACGGCGACCCGACACTGCCCAACCCCAATCTGTACCCGCTGACCACCCCGCCGTATCTGGCGTTCCAGATCATCCTCGGCGATCTCGGCACCTCCGGCGGCCTACGCACCGACGAGTACGCCCGCGTCCTGCGCTCCGACGACACGGTGATCGACGGGCTCTACGCGGTGGGCAACACCTCGGCAGCGGTCATGGGCCGCAGCTATGCCGGGGCCGGCGCCACCATCGGCCCGGCCATGACCTTCGGCTACATCGCGGCCCGGCACATCGCCGGCCGTTCGGGAAACCGGGACAACACCGCAGACATACGCAAGGATTCCACCCACACCGGAGGTAAGTAATGAAGATCTCGCTGTTCTACGAGTTCCCGCTGCCGCGGCCGTGGGGTGAGGACGACGAGCACCAGCTGTTCCAGGACGGGCTGACCGAGGTGGAGGCCGCCGACAAGGCCGGCTTCTCCACCGTCTGGCTCACCGAACACCACTTCCTCGAGGAGTACTGCCACTCCAGCGCCCCAGAGGTGTTCCTCGCCGCGGCAAGCCAGCGCACCAAGGACATTCGGCTGGGCTTCGGGGTGATGCACCTGCCGCCGCCGATCAACCATCCGGCGCGCATCGCCGAGCGGATCTCGACGCTGGACCATCTGTCCAACGGCCGGGTGGAGTTCGGTACCGGTGAGGGCTCCTCGGTGGCCGAACTCGGCGGCTTCAACATCGATCCGGCCGACAAGCGGTCGATGTGGGAGGAGGCCCTCGAGGTCTCGATCCGCTGCATGGTCGAGGATCCGTTCAGCGGGTTCAAGGGCCAACACGTCGAGATGCCGGCCCGCAACGTGATCCCGCACCCGCTACAGAAGCCGCACCCCCCGGTGTGGGTGGCCTGCACCCGGCCGTCGTCGGTCAACATGGCCGCCGAAAAGGCCATCGGCGCCTTGAGTTTCGCCTACACCGGACCCGGACCGCTCAAGGACCGGGTGGATACCTACTACAAGGACTTCGAGGAGAAGGGATCGCCGGTCACCCCGGCGATCAACCCCAACATCCTGGCCATCGGCGGCGACCTGTCGATGATGGTGGCCCGCACGGACGAGGAGGCGATCAAGCGGCTCGGTGTCGGCGGCGGCTTCTTCTCCTTCGGCATCATGCACTACTACCTGACCGGGATGCACACCCCCGGCCGCACCAAGGTGTGGGAGCTCTACGAGCAGGCCGTCAAGGAGGACCCCACCCTGGCCTACGGCCCCGGCCGTGGCGCCATCGGCTCGCCCGACACGGTGCGGCAGTTCCTGCGGGACTACGAGGCCAGCGGCGTCGACGAGATCATCCTGCTGCTCAATCCCCGCGCGCACGAGGGGATCATGGAGTCGATCGAGATCATGGGCTCCGAGATCCTGCCCGAGTTCATCGAGCGCGACGAAAAGGCCGTGGCGGCAAAGGCGAAACGGCTCGAGCCGGTGATCGAGAAGGTGGAGGCCCGTCGTCGCCCGTCGGAGGCGCCGCTGTTCGACGACACCTACGCGTTCGGCGGCCTGCCCACCGGGCAGGGCGGCAAGTTCACCGCCTCGGAGATTCCGGAGGCGTGGGCCGAGATCAACGAGGGCCGCGTGCAGGCGGCCCAGGCCGAGAAGGACGCGCGTGCGCGTGAGGCCTCCAGCTGAGAGAACCGGTCGTTGACCGGTCTAGTCGAGTTGATGCGCTACGACGGCCGCCGCGTCGTGGTCACCGGGTGCGCCTCCGGGATCGGCGCCGCGCTGTGCGGACAGCTCGGGGAACTCGGCGCCGCGGTGGTCGGCCTCGACGTGCGGCGGCCGGTGGCCGAGTCGCCGCTGGACGGGTTCGTCGAACTCGACCTCGCCGACCCGGCCTCGATCGAGAGTGCGGCGGCATCGGTGGCGGGACCGGTCGATGCGCTGTTCAACGTCGCGGGCGTCTCGTCGGGAATCCGCGATCCGCTTCGGGTGGTCACGATCAACTTCCTGGGCACCCGATTGTTCACCGAGGCGATGCTGCCGACACTCGGTTCCGCCGTCGTGTGCGTGTCGTCGCTGGCCGCGGCGAACTACCGCGAGCACCTGCCGCAGGTGGCCGGCCTGTTGGCGACCGACTCGATGGCCGCGGGTGTGCGGTGGTGCCACGACCATCCGGAGGCGCTCGCCGACGGCGGCTACCGGCTGTCCAAGGAGGCCATCATCGGTTACACCGTGCGCAACGCCGTGCCGTTGGGCGCCAGGGGAATCCGGATCAACTGCACCGCGCCGGGCGTCACGGAGACCCCGATCCTGGACCAGCTGCGATCGGCCTACGGCCAGGACTTCCTCGACACCATCCCCAAACCGCTGGGCCGGGTCTCCAACCCGGCTGAACAGGCGGCGGTGCTGGCTTTCCTCGGCAGCGCGGCGGCCGGGTACATCACCGGCCAGGTCATCTGGGTCGACGGCGGCAACATCGCGGCCCGCCAGGCCGCGGACTTCGCGAAGGGATTCCCATCGTGGCAACCATGAAGGATTTCCGCCGGGTCGCCGACGACGTGCGGAACTGGGGCCGATGGGGTGACGACGACGAACTGGGCACGCTGAACCTGATCACCGCCGACAAGGTGGCCCAGGCCGCGGCGCTGGTGTCACGGGGCAAGGTCTTCCCGCTCGGTGTCGAGTTCGGGTCGTCCGGTCCGCAAGGCGCGTTCAAGTACCGGCAGAACCCGACGCACGTGATGACCATCGACGGCGGCGACGCGAACACCCTGATGGAGTACGGGCCCAAGTGGCTGCGCAATCCCGGTGCGGTGCAGCTGAGCAGCTACTCGAAGGCCGGCCCGATGCGCTTCAACGACGACATGATCATCATGCCGCTGCAGGCCGCCACCCAATGGGACGCGCTGTCGCACGTCTACTACGAGGACAGGCTGTACAACGGCTTTCCCGCCGACTCGGTGACCAGCCTCGGCGCCTACTACCTCGGCATCGACAAGGTCGTCGACAAGGGCATCACCTCCCGCGGCGTGTTGCTCGACATCGTCAAGCTGCGCGGGGCGCCCACCCATTGTGAACTCGGCCGGCCGATCACGCCGGCCGAACTCGACGACGCGGCCAGGGCGCAGGGGGTGACGGTGCAGCCCGGTGACATCGTGCTGGTGCGGACCGGTTGGTGGGCAAGGTTTCTCCAGACCGGTGACGGCGCCGAGCCAGGCGCCGGACTGGACTGGACCTGTGCGTCATGGCTGCACGACCACCGGGTGGCCGCCGTAGCCGCCGACAACCTGATGGTGGAGAACCCGGTGTCCGGCGTCGACGGTGTGATCCTGCCGATGCACATGCTATGCCTGCGGGACATGGGGTTGATGCTGGGGGAGTACTGGAACCTCAACGAACTCGCCGCCGACTGCGCCGCCGACG
>JAGQTW010000485.1 GCA_020438785.1 Mycobacterium sp.
ACCTTGTCGTAGCGCAGGCTGGCCACCCCGTGCTCGGAGAGGTACTCGGCGAGTTGGCGCATGTTGCCGATGGGCCCGGCGACGTTGTTGTCACCGTTGCGGTCGGTGCGGCCGCTCTCGGAGATCAGCAGTGCCGCCGGGCCGGCGGTGTCGCCCCGGTGACGGTAGGTGCCGTGCAGGGTCAACCCGTCGGCGACGAACGTCACGTCGTCCTCGACCCAGGTGGGCGCGGACTTGGTGGTCGACGAACAGCCGGCGAGCAGCATCAGCGCGATCGCCGCCGGGGCGATGCGCCGGCGCAGTCTCACAGCCTGGCCTCGATCCATGCGGTCACGTCGTCGAGGACGCGGTCGCGTTCCGGCTCGTTGAAAACCTCGTGGTACAGCTCGGGATACACCTTGAGGTGGACGTCGCTGCCGCCGACGCAGTCGACGAGGACCTCGCTTCCGGAGGCCGGGATCAGCCGGTCCTCGGCGCCGTGCACCACCAACAGCGGCGCGGTCAGGGCGCGGGCCCGCTTGGGCATGGTCTCCCCGACGGCGATCAGGGCCTTGCCGACACCGGCGGGCACCTTGCCGTGGTGGACCAGCGGGTCGGCGTTGTAGGCGGCCACCACCTCGGGGTCGCGGGAGACCGCGTTGGCATCGAGCTGCTCGACGGGAAGGTCGGGCAGCAGCGAGCCCACGGTCTTGCCGAGCAGCCGCTTGGCCCGGGGCACACCGACGTGGGCGTATACCGCCGGCCCGGAGAGCACCATCAGCTCGTACTCGCCCGGGTGATCGACCCCGTAGCTGAAAACGATGCCGCCGCCCATGCTGTGGCCCAGCACGGTGCGGGTGAGCCCGGGGAACTCCGATGACGCCGTCTTGACCAGCGTGTCGAAGTCGCCGGTGTACTCGTCGATCTTCCTGACCCGGACCCGTTTGCCGCCGGCCCGGCCGTGGCCGCGGTGGTCGAGCGCATAGGTGACCAGGCCGGCTTGGCCAAAGCGGTGGGCGACGTGGTCGTAACGGCGGGCGTGCTCGCCGAATCCGTGCGAGAGCACCACCACCCCGCGCGGCTCGGTGTCCGGTGTCCAGACGTCGTAGACGATCCGAACGCCGCCGACCCCGTCGAAGGTCCGCTCGGTGCGGGATGTGACCATCCAGGCAGCGTAGCGGGGTGACGATGCGCGCCGCGCGCGAGGAGGAACCCCGCAGTCGGGTCCCAGCGGGGTGACGATGCGCGCCGCGCGCGAGGAGGAACCCCGCCGAGATCGCCACCACGGTTGCGGTTGGTCCCGAATCGCGACCCAGGTGTCGATCTCGCCGACCGAGTTGTCGGCGCCCGTGCGTAAGCTCGGTTGGGTGAGCGTGCTCGCGCGAAGTCTTGACGAGGGTGACGACGACTTCCTGGCTCAGGCCGAGCCGTATCGGCGGGAATTGTTGGCACACTGCTATCGAATGACCGGGTCGTTGCACGACGCCGAGGATCTGGTGCAGGAGACCTATCTGCGGGCCTGGAAGGCCTACGACCGGTTCGAGGGCAAGTCGTCGGTGCGCACCTGGCTGCACCGGATCGCGACCAACACCTGTCTGACCGCGCTCGAGGGCCGCGGCCGCAGGCCGCTGCCCACCGGCCTGGGCGCGCCGAGTTCCAGCCCCGCCGACGAGCTCGTGGAGCGGGCCGAGGTGCCCTGGCTCGAGCCACTACCCGACTCGCTGCACGAGGACCCGGCGGATCCGTCGGTCATCGCGGCGTCCCGCGAATCGGTGCGGTTGGCGTTCGTGGCCGCATTGCAGCACCTCTCACCGCGTCAGCGCGCGGTGCTGGTCATGCGTGATGTGTTGCAGTGGCGCGCCGCCGAGGTCGCCGACGCGATCGGGACGTCGACCGTGGCGGTGAACAGCCTGCTGCAGCGGGCGCGCGCTCAGCTCGACGCGGTCGGACCCAGCGAGGAGGATCGGCTCGCCGACCCGGAGTCCCCGGAGGCCCGCGGTCAGCTGGCCCGCTACATCGCCGCCTTCGAGGACTACGACATCGATCGCCTGGTGCAGATGTTCACCGAGGAGGCGGTCTGGGAGATGCCGCCCTTCACTGGCTGGTACCAGGGCCCGTCGGACATCGTCGAGCTCATCCACGACAAGTGCCCGGCCGGCGTGGCCGGCGATATGCGGATGCTGCCGCTGACCGCCAACGGCCAGCCGGCCGCGGCGATGTACATGCGGCTGCCGGAAACCGGTGAGCGTCATGTCCCCTTCCAGCTGCACGTGCTGGATCTCGGCCCGGCGGGCATCTCCCATGTCGTTGCGTTTCTCGACACGGCGCTGTTCGCGAAATTCGGCCTGCCCGAATACCTTTAGCGAATAGCTAATCACAGCCGCAGCCCGGACTGCGCCCGTCTCAGCGTGGCCGCGGAGGCCTGCAGCCCGAGCAGTTCGGAGACCGCGAGCGGCACCGGCAGCACCGGGCCGGCCCCCGCGGCATCGACCACGGTCGGCAACGACAACGCCACCTCGGTGATGCCGTAGGTGCCGCGTTGCACCGTCGAGACGGGCAGGACCCGATGCTGGTCGCCCAGGATCGCTTCGACGATCCTGGCCGTGGACAAGCCGATCGCCAGGCTGGTCGCGCCCTTGCCCGCGATGATCTCGTAGGCGGCGCCGACCACTTCCGCGGAGATCTCCGCACGGGCCTGCTCGTCGAAGACCATTGCGCCGTCGGCGTGGAACTGTTCGGCGGGCACACCGCCGATCGACACACTGGACCACAGCGAGATCTCCGAGTCGCCATGCTCACCGACGATGAGCCCGTGCACGTTGCCGACTGCGATACCCGCCCGTCGGGCGATGACGAAGCGAAATCGGCTGGAGTCCAACACCGTTCCGGAGCCGAGGATGCGCCCCGGCGGCGCGTCGATGGCCCGGGCCGCGGCATAGGTGACGATGTCGACCGGATTGGTGACGAACAAGACCACCGCTTCGGGTGACTGTTCCAATAGCTGCGGCGTAAGTTGCTGCGCCATAGCCACATTCGTCCCCGCAAGCTCCAGTCTGCTCTGCCCCGCGTGTTGTTTGGCTCCTGCGGTGACCACCACGACCGTCGAGCCGGCGGTGACGCCGAGGTCGTCGGATCCGGTCACCGTGCACGGCGGCACGAACTGGCCGCCATGGTTGAGGTCGAGAACCTCCGCACGCACCTTCTTCGCATCGGTGTCATATAGCGAAAGCGCCCGTGCCGATCCGCGGATCAGGCAGGCGTAGGCGATTGCGGTGCCGACGCTACCGACGCCGACGATGGAGAGCTTGCTCATCGACCGATGAGCACCCCACCATCGCCGTCGACGGTGGGGTGCCCGAGTCGGATCAGTCGATGCCGACGATTTCCTGGGCGATCGCGGCCACCCGGGTCTGTGCGGCGGAGACGACGCGCTGGCGGTTCTTGTGCGCCTCCTCGTAGGCGATGATCGCCCGCAGGTCGGCGGGATCGGTGAGATCCTTGACCGCCGTTGCGGCTTCGCTGAGGTTGAGCTCGTCATAGCCGGCGATCGGCAGTTCCGAGGGATCGAGCACACCGGTCACGCTGCGCATCGAGTGCAGGGTGTCCGCGGTTCCATCGGCACCCTCGCGGCGGGTGACCCGTTCGGCGGTCTGGAGCGCGGCGTCGCGGGACGCCGCGACGGCCTTGGCCGCCACCTCGCCGGCGCGGGTGCCGCGATTGATCAGGTCATTGACCGCGGGGCGGGCGCCGCGCAGCGACTCCAGGGCCCGGTCGGCGCCGCGCACCGACCACGCCATCGGCAGGTTGACCATCCGGACCGCCACACCGGTTGCGGCTTGCAGCGGGGTGCGGCGCAGCGCCGCGGGGCCGCCGAGGGCGTCCTCGGCCAGCACGGTGCTCAGCCAGTCCACGGTGGCGGAGTGCGCGGTGATGAGCCGGTCGGCCAGCTTCTGGACGTCGGGCTTCTTGGCCGCGACGGCCAGCGCCTTGACGTAGCGGGCCCGGTCCAGGAGTTGGCCCTCGAGCGCGAGGTCTCCCAACAGGGCCTCGTCGAAGGGCTGGGCCTGCTCGGTCAGCGCCTTGACCGCTGCCGCGGCGCGGCCGAAGAACGGGCCGATGAGGTCCGGGAAGCCACCGAGGTCACGGATGGCGGCTTCGACGGCTTCGGCGCGCTGTCTGCCGTTCTCGGCGTTCTGGGTGAGCTCGCGGCGTACGGCCTCGGTGCGGGCCTGCGCGACGCGGGTCTCGGCCACCTGGATCTCGGTGTTGGTCAGGTCGAGCAGGGCTCGCAACTGCGCGAGGAGTCTGCTGGTGTCTGGAGTGTTCATGCGGGAAATCCCCTTGATGCGTTGACGGATTGTGTCGGCGCACGGTTCTTGCACCTGCCTGACCGTCTACCCGATCCATCGGGACGCCATTCACCGGCGATCGGGGTTGTGAGATCTCTCGCGGCAGAAACATGTTCTGACCGCGATCGGGTACTCCGGGGGTTTGCCGCAGGTCACGATGACATCGCGATGGTCGTTACGACGGGTTAAGAATCCGGCGCGGATCATGAGAGCCCTCAGACCCGCGCGCGTTTCATGACCCGTTGCTCAGCCGATCGGCGAAATCTGAGTCGAACATCACGTCGGTTTCGCGTAACGCCCGCGGCGTCACCAATTGGCCTGATCGCACGCGGTTTTGCCGCAAAGACGCACGGGTACCTTGGCTTTCAGGACGGGGGAACAGCAATAGATTCCCAATCGAAGGAAGAAGTGATCATGAAGTTCAACGGCTTCGCGCGGAGCCCGAAGGCCGCGACCGTGTGTACCGGATGGCTCGTGGGGGGCGTCGCGGTCGCGATGCTGGCGGCTCCGAGCGCTGCGGCGGCTCCCGACTGCAGCGGACCCGGGGTGGCCAACACCGTCAGTTCGGTGACCGGCGCCGCTCAGGAGTACCTCACCACCCACAACGGTGCCCGACAGGTGTTGCTCGCCGCCGCCAACCAGGATCCGGCCCAGGCCCAGGCCAACGTTCGTGGATACTTCACCGCCAATCCGGGTGAGTATTACGACCTGCGCGGCATCCTGGCCCCGATCGGCGACGTGCAGCGGACTTGCGACGTGAGCGTGCTGCCGCCGAACCTCTCCGCGGCCTACGACCAGTTCATGGCCGGCTGACCGGACAGAAGGGCCGCTGCCACAGTGTTTCGCTGTGGCAGCGGCCTTTCCCGTGGTTACGCCCGGGCGTCGTCGTCGAGCCGGGACAGCACCGTCGCGGTCAACCTGTCCAGCGCGCGCAGCTGGCCGGGTGTGATCGCATCGAACAGCACCGAGCGCACCAGCCGGACGTGGCCGGGGGCGGCGGCGGCCAGTGCGGCCCGCCCGGCGCCGGTGATGTCGACCGTCGCGCCGCGCCGATCCTGCGCACTGCCGGATCGGCCCACGAGCGCGCGGTCGCGCATCCGCCGCAGTTGATGTGACAGCCTGCTCTGCTCCCAGCCGAGCAACTCGGCGAGTTCGAAGATCCGCAGCGCGCCGCGTTCGGACAACGCGACCAGCACGTCATAGTCGGCCAGCGACAAGCCGCAATCCCGCTGCAGCTGGCGGTTCATCGCGGCCTGCAGCCGGGTGCCCATCACCAGATAGTTGCGCCACACCCGTTGCTGGTCGTCGTCGAGCCACACCGATGCCATCCGCCGAGACTACCGGAATACATGACACGTCATGCTTGTTGTCGGGTGCATCGCCGGCCACCTAGGCTGGCACCAACCAAGGGGTGATGACATGGCCACCGCAATCGACATCCGGCGCGCCGCGGATCGGGCCGCGACCAAGATCGACTGGCTCGACTCCAAGCACTCGTTCTCGTTCGGCGGGCATTACGACCCGAACAACACCCACCACGGTCTGCTGCTGGTGAACAACGACGACATCGTCAAGCCGGGAACCGGATTCGAGACGCACCCGCACCGCGACATGGA
>JAGQTW010000486.1 GCA_020438785.1 Mycobacterium sp.
CCGCTGGGCGAGGTGATCGCCCCGCCCGGCTCGTTCAACAACGAGCTCGGCCATCCCTGGACGGTGCTGAGGGCCACCGCCGACACCGACTACCTGGTGCTGGAGATGTCGGCGCGGCACCGCGGCAACATCGCCGCGCTGGCCGCCATCGCCCGGCCGTCGATCGCCGCGGTGCTCAACGTCGGCACCGCCCACCTCGGCGAGTTCGGCTCGCGCGAGGCCATCGCGGAGACGAAATCCGAACTGGTTCAAGCCCTTCCGGCCTCCGGGGTGGCGATACTCAACGCCGACGACCCGATCGTGGCCGCGATGGCCGCCAAGACCGCCGCGCGGGTGGTGCTGGTCGGCCGATCGGAGGGGGCCGACATCCGCGCCGAGGACGTCACCCTCGACGAGCTGGCCCGCCCGGGCTTTGCCCTGCGAACCGCCGACGGCGCCGTCCGGGTGCAGCTGGCCGTGCACGGCGAACACCAGGTGGGCAATGCGCTTAGCGCGGCGGCGGTGGCCCTGGAATGCGGGGCGACCCTGGAGCAGGTGGCCGCCGCGCTGGCCGGTGCGGGGCCCACCTCGCGGCACCGGATGGAGGTGCGCACCCGCGCCGACGGCGTCACCGTCATCAATGACGCCTACAACGCCAACCCGGAGTCCATGCGGGCCGGGCTGCAGGCGCTGGCCGTGATGGCGCGGGGTGCGGACAAACGCAGCTGGGCGGTCCTCGGTGAGATGGCGGAGTTGGGCGAGGAGTCGATAACCGAGCACGACCGCATCGGCCGGCTGGCCGTGCGCTTAGATATCAGTCGACTCATCGTCGTGGGAACCGGGAGACCTATGAACGCCATGCACCACGGGGCGGTCATGGAGGGTTCCTGGGGTTCGGAGGCCACCATCGTCCCCGACGCCGACGCCGCCCTGGCGCTGCTGCGCGCCGAAGTGGCGCCCGGGGACGTGGTGCTGGTCAAGGCATCGAACGCGGCCGGTCTGGGCGCCCTGGCCGAGGCGCTGGCCGAGGACCGCGGATGAGATTGATCCTCGTCGCCGTCGGCCTGTCGCTGATGGTCTCGATCCTGCTGACGCCGGTGCTGGTGCGGCTGTTCACCCGGCAGGGCTTCGGGCAGGAGATCCGCGAGGACGGCCCGCCCAGCCACAAGACCAAGCGCGGCACGCCGTCGATGGGCGGGGTGGCGATCATCGCCGGCATCTGGGCCGGTTACTTCGGCACCCACCTGGTCGGGCTGGTGTTGGACGGGGAGGGCCCGTCGGCCTCCGGTCTGCTGGTGTTGGCGCTGGCCACCGCGCTGGGAGCGGTCGGCTTCGTCGACGACCTGATCAAGATCCGCCGCTCGCGCAACCTGGGCCTGAACAAGACCACCAAGACCGTCGGCCAGATCACCGCGGCGGTGCTGTTCGGCGTGCTGGTGCTGCAGTTCCGCAACGCCGACGGGCTCACCCCCGGCAGCCCCGAACTGTCCTATGTGCGCGAGATCGCCACCGTCACGCTTCCGCCCGCGCTGTTCGTGCTGTTCGTCGTCGTGGTGGTCTCCGCCTGGTCGAACGCGGTCAACTTCACCGACGGGCTGGACGGGCTGGCCGGCGGCAGCATGGCCATGGTCAGCGCCGCCTACGTGCTGATCACGTTCTGGCAGTACCGCAACGCGTGCGCCACCGCGCCCGGGCTGGGCTGCTACAACGTCCGCGATCCGCTGGACCTGGCGCTGATCGCCGCCGCCACCGCCGGCGCCTGCATCGGGTTCCTGTGGTGGAACGCCGCCCCGGCCAAGATCTTCATGGGTGACACCGGGTCGCTGGCGCTGGGCGGCATCATCGCCGGGCTGTCGATCACCAGCCGCACCGAGATGCTGGCCGTCGTGCTCGGCGCCCTGTTCGTCGCCGAGGTCACCTCGGTGGTGGTGCAGATCCTGGCGTTCCGCACGACCGGCCGCCGGGTGTTCCGGATGGCGCCCTTCCACCACCACTTCGAACTGGTCGGCTGGGCCGAGACCACCGTGATCATCCGGTTCTGGTTGCTCACCGCGATCGCGTGCGGGCTCGGCGTCTCGCTGTTCTACGGCGAGTGGCTCTCGGCCATCGGTGACTAGCGGTGACCGGCCTGGAACCGCTCGCCCCGGGGGCGCAGATCCTGGTGACCGGCGCCGGTATCACCGGCCGGGCGGTCGTCAGCGCGCTGAGCTCCTGGGATGTCCACGTCGCCGTCTGCGACGACAACATGTCCGCGCTGGATGCGCTGTCCCGCAACGGGATTCGCACCCTTGCCCCGGCCGATGCGGTCGCGGCGATCGGCGGCTACGCGCTGGTGGTCACCAGCCCGGGCTTCCCGCCGACCGCGCCGGTGCTGGCCGCCGCCGCGGCCGCGGAAGTGCCGATCTGGGGTGACGTGGAGCTGGCCTGGCGCCTGGACGCCACCGGCCGGTACGGGCCGCCGCGCAGGTGGCTGGTGGTCACCGGCACCAACGGCAAGACCACGACCACCTCGATGCTGCACGCGATGCTCGTCGCCGACGGGCGCCGGGCGGTGCTGTGCGGCAACATCGGCGAGCCGGTGCTCGACGTGCTGTCCCAGCCGGCCGACCTGCTCGCGGTCGAGCTGTCCAGCTTCCAGTTGCACTGGGCGCCCTCGCTGCGGCCCGAGGCCGGCGCGGTGCTCAACGTCGCCGAGGATCACCTGGACTGGCACGGCTCGATGGCGGCCTAC
>JAGQTW010000487.1 GCA_020438785.1 Mycobacterium sp.
ACGATCGCCTTACCCATGCCGCCAACCTACCCGAGGCCGATCCGCCGCCGGGCGGTGCGCGCTTCGGCCATTCGACGCCACGAATTCGGCGGGCATTTCGACGGGCAACCTGCGGCGCGTCGTTTCGTCGGAGTCAGGCTTGCGCGCGTTCGAATTCTGCGGCATTTCGCCTGCCTGAGGGGTCGGACGGGTTGCCGGATTTCGGCCCGATGTCTGTGCGAAGCGCACTAAGCTCCTCATTCGAATTGGGTCGAAGGCAACAAGCCGCGTCCCCAAACGGCAAGGAGAGCCAAGGCGATGAAGAAGATCACGGCGGTATCGACGGCGGCCCTCGCCGCCGTCGCATTGAGTGTCGCGCTCGTCGGGTGCGGCACCAAGACCGAGACCAAGACCTCGACGTCGACCTCGACGTCGACGTCCACCTCGACCGCCACGTCCACGTCGACCAAGGCGGAGTCCACGAGCCCGACCGAGGCCGCCGGACCCAACAAGACGATCCAGGACTACCTGAAGGAAAACCAGATCACCGAAACCCAGGTGAAGCGGGGCGATCCCGGCGCACCGACGATCGACCTGCCCACCCCGCCCGACTGGTCCGATGCGGGGGCGAAGACGCCGGAGTGGGCGTACGGGGCGATCCTCTATGACAAGGCCGAGGTTCCCGACGATCCGCCGAGCATCATCGCGATCGTCTCGAAGCTGACCGGCAATGTGGATCCGGCGAAGATCCTCGAGTACGCCCCCGGCGAGCTGAAGAACCTCCCCGGCTGGGAGGCGTTGGGTGACGGCAGCAAGAGCACCCTGGGTGGCTTCGACGCCTTCCAGATGGGTGGCAACTACACGCGGGACGGCAAGAAGCGCATCATCGCCCAGAAGACCGTCGTCATCCCCGGCCAGGACGGCGTCTACGTGCTGCAGATGAACGCCGACGCCCTCGACGGCCAGGAAGGCCCGCTGATGGACGCCACCAGCATCATCGACGACAAGACGACCATCACCCCCTGACGATTCGTCGCGGGACCGGCGTGGGGGACCACGCGCGCCGGTCCGGGCGAGGAGGCACCGATGACCGCTGCGCAACCGCCCCTCCCGGACGAACCGCCACCGCCGGCACGGGGACTGACCCGCGAGGAACTGGGCCGTGACGTCAGTCCGGCGCAAGCCGATCTGGAGGCCCAGACTTCGACCGGCAAGCGGATTCTCAAGGCGATGGATCCCCGCTTCCTGCTCTCGATGGCCGAGGGCTACCCGGCGGGGCTCAAGCAGTTCATCCAGTTCTGCTTGATCCTCATCTATCCGGCGTGGCTGTTCTTCGTCCTGGCCGCCGCGGCCGTCTACTACCCCGTCTACGGCCTGTTCTGGCTGCTGTTCGCGCCGGTTCGGTTGTGGATGAAGAAGAATCGGCCCGAGGACTACGCGGCCAGCCAGAGCAAGTAGTGGGCCTGCTACGCCGATCGCCCACGGCGAGTCTGACGGTGACCCCGACGACCCTCTCGCCCCGCGAGACCGTGACCGCCACCGTCACCACCACCGGCGCGATCGACAAGGTCACGACCGCGACCCTGGATTGGGGATACACCAACTTCTACCGGTACCACTGGGCCGGGCGGTTGGATTCGGCGGGCAACGCCAGCGATGACCTGTTGATGCTCGGCGAGCCGGGTACCAACTACGGCGGCGACCGCAACGCCGACGACTGGGTGAGCGTCACCACCGTCGACCTTCCCATCGCGACGAGCGAATTCACCGGCGGCTCAGCGCAATTCCGCATTCCCTCCTGGGCGCCGGCGACTTCGGCGGATATCGCCCGGTGGTCGTGCCGACTGGCGATCCGGCGCGACGGCCGGGATGTCGATGCGGCAGGCGACTTCACGGTGCTGGTGCGGGCCGGCGATGTCGAGGCCGAGCCAGAGCCTGTCGTGCACTACGACGGCACCCACGACACCGCCGTCGACATCGACCTGCCCGCAGCGGTGTTCGCGGCCGGTGCGGTGATCCGCGGACACATCTCGCTGCACCCCGGCTCGGATCTGCCGGACGGTGATCTGCGGGTGTTCTGGCAGCGTCATCGCGAATCGCATCCCCTGCGGCGACGGCCATGCGAGACGGCTCCGGTGAACGGACCGGTGCTGAAGTTGGGCAACCACATCCCACTGCGGGCCGGCTGCCCGATGACGATTCCCTTCGAACTCCCGTTGCCCGCCGACGCCGCGCCGACAGCGTCCGCGGTGCATTCATCGATGTCGTGGTTCGTCGCGGCGGAACTGTTCTACGCCGGATTCACCGGTCATCTGACGGAGCGGGTGCGTCGCCCCATCGTCGTGGTGAACGCCTGACGAGCTGAATCTCGTTCGGCCCATCGACCTCATGCGCGGCTGAACGCCGACGCGGCCGCGACCTGTTCGGGCGTCGGACGAACGCCGGTGTAGCGCCAGAACTGCTCGGCGGCCTGCAGGGCGATCACCTCCGCACCCGTGATGACCCGCTTGCCGGCCTGCCGCGCGGCGGTGACAAGCGGGGTCTCCGAGGGAAACGCAACCACGTCGAAGACCGTCTCGGCGGCGGCGATCGCATCCTCGCCGAAGGCCCGTTCCCCTTCGCCGGGGCCGTCGGCCATCCCGATCGGCGTGACGTTCACGATCACGGCGGCGTCGATGTTCCCGACATCGGGACGCCACTGGTAGCCGAGCCGCCGGGCCAGTTCGGGCCCGGCCTCGCTGTTGCGGGCCACGATCGTTCCGGCGCGGAACCCGTTGTCGCGGAAAGCCGTTGCGACCGCACTCGCCATGCCGCCGCTGCCACGGATGAGCACGCTGCGGCCCGGGTCCAGCCCGTGCTCGGCGATCAACTGCTGCACGGCGATGTAATCGGTGTTGGCCGCGCTGAGCACACCGTCGTCGTTGACGATCGTGTTCACCGCGCGGATGGCACGAGCGGAGTCCTCGACGTGGTCGACGAGCGGGATGACGTCCTGCTTGAACGGCATCGACACCGAGCAGCCGCGGATGCCCAGAGCGCGCACCCCACCGATCGCGGCGCCGATGTCGGTGGTGGTGCAGGCCTTGTAGATGAAATCCAGGTCGAGTTGCTCGTAGAGGTAGTTGTGGAACCGGGTGCCGATATTGCTCGGGCGGGCGGCCAGCGAGATGCACAGTCGGGTGTCCTTGTTCAGCGCCGGCCTGCCCATCTCAGCCGACCGCCCGGATCACCTGGCGGGCCACATCCCGGATTTGACGCGCCAAGGTCGAATCGATTTGCAGCGCAGCCTCTTTGGGAACCTCGAAGACGGTGGTCACGACTCCGGGCTCGTCGCGCTCCCACTCGGCGCCGAAGCGGTCCAGGATGGTCCGCATCGGAAGGTTGTCGGTGAGCACCCGCGCGGAGAACTGCTTCACGCCGCCGACGTGCGCGGCGACGGTGAGCGCATCCATCAGGAAGTTGCCGATCCCCCGGCCCTGGTAGGCGTCGCCGACGATGAAGGCGATCTCGGCCACCGTCGGGTCCGTCTCGTCGCGGACGAACCGCGCGTCGGCGACCACCGGCCCATCCGGGCCGTCGACCAGCGCCCAGACGAAGTGGTCGACGTAGTCGACCTGGAACAGGTAGTTCATCAGCGCCATGCTCGGGGCGCGCGTCGACATGAACCGCCGGTACAGGGTCTCGCTGGAGAACTCCACCGGCCCGTGCGCGGAACGCTCACTATCACCGGGTAGCACCGGGCGCAGCAGCAACTCGGTGCCGTCGGACAGGCTCACCGGAATCGGGACGACGAACGCCGCCAGCCGCTGGCGCGCCGTGCGCACCATTCGTTCGGTGATGCCGGGCAGCTCCGCCATGATGGCGAAGGCACCCTCGTCACCGATGTAGCCGGACAGCGCTTCGGTGGTGGTGACGGTCGCCGTCCGCGGCTGGTTACGCAGCAGGGCGATCTCGCCGACGAGCACACCGGCCGACACCTCGTCGAGGATCACCTCACCGTCCTCGCCGACGTGCCGCACCTCGGCCCGCCCGGACTCGATGAGCAGGAACGACACCGCCTGTTCGCCCTGTCG
The DNA here is from genome assembly GCA_020438785.1 of Mycobacterium sp. Lineage (GTDB taxonomy): Bacteria > Actinomycetota > Actinomycetes > Mycobacteriales > Mycobacteriaceae > Mycobacterium. Next base: position 4,053 of record JAGQTW010000487.1, read on the forward strand.
CATCAGCACCTGCCCGACCGGGGCGCGCAGCGGCCGCAGGCGCTCGGCCAGCGGCAGCAGCTCTTCGGGCGGGCAGCCGTCGAAGACGTCCATCTCGGCGAGTTCGGCGGCGCGCATGGCGACCAGCGGCGGGTTCGCCCCCAACGCGGCGGCGAGGCCGCGGTCGCCGCCGTCCACCCGCATCGCGTCATCGGAAGTCATTTGACGTTGAGGTTACCGACGACCGATGAACGGCCGCGACGAATCGCGGACCCGGGGTTCGTCAGAGGTGGCGGGACCGGTTGACGAAGCGACCGGCCCGTGGCGAGAACATCCACCCGCCGCCGGCCCTGGTCCCGCCGTCGACCGGGATGTTGTGTCCGGTGACGAATGCCGACTGGTCGGAGGCCAGGAAGAGGGCAACCCGGGCCTGGTCCTCGGGCCAGCCGACCCGGCCCACCGGCGCCCACGACCGCCACAACTCCTCGACGTCCTCGTACCCGGTGAGGTAGTCGACCTGTGGCGTCTGGGTGAGGTCGGTTCCGATGCCGTTCACCCTGATTCCATGCCGTCCGACGTCGACCGCGAGACATGTGGTGAAGTGCGCCACAGCGGCTTTCATGGCGCCGTACACCGGGTCGCGGGGAAATCCACGCATCCCCTCGACGGAGTGGACGTTGACGATGCTCCCCGTACCGGCCTCGATCATCGCGGGGAGGAACGCGCGGGTCACGGCGAAGACGTGCCGCAGATTGATGTCGTACATCCGTTGCCAGGTGTCGGCGGAGGATTCCTCGAAGGCCACCATCGGGCGGTAGTCGCCGACGTTGTTGACCAGCACGTCGACCCGGCC
>JAGQTW010000488.1 GCA_020438785.1 Mycobacterium sp.
ACTGCGCGCGTCACTCGGGCTCTAAAAGGTCCCGCCTACCGACCCTCACCCGCGCATCACTTGCCCAGCACATACAAACTCTGTAAGTTTGGGATTATCCAGGCAGGTTCGCGCCGAGAGGGGAACGCCATGCTCGACGACCTTCTCGCTGCGCGGGCAGCTATAGCGATCTGCGAGCGCCTTCTCGACAATCCGGACGACCTCGATGCCCTCGACGCCGCGCGCCAACTCATCGACGACAACATGCCCTGGGTGAAGCTGGGTCGCCAGCTAGTGGATTCAGCACCCGACTGACCGGGGGATTGCGCTTGATCTACGAAAACTCCCCGGGCGTCGGCGTGTCGCCGGTTTTCGCAACCATTCTCGATGCCAGGGTGTGCGTATGGCCCGTCCAAGCAAAGGTGACCGTGCGTATCACATGGTGAAATTCCATCCGGCCGTATTGCAGCGCCTCGTCGATAAGGCCACCGACGCTGGCGTGTCCTCGGTGTCGCAATATGGCGCCGACGTTCTTGCTGCGCATGTCGGGATGCCTGAGCATGTCCGGGAACTGAACCAAACACCGATCAGTGCTGCCCGCAAGATCGATCCTCTTCACGGCGACACCCGAGGCCGCTGCATGATCCGTCCTCACCGCGAGGTTTCTGAGCGGCTTATCCGCCAAGCCCCTAACCACAAAGTCTCGCCGTATATCGCCGACATCCTCGCTGTGCACGTTGGGCTCCCCGAATACGCCCGCCTCATTGACCATGAGGAGGTTTTGCCGCTGGCGATGTGAACCCCAAGCCCGGCAGATTCCTTATGTCTTGTGCGACCGCTCGGCCGGGCAGATGTGACAAATTCATAGGTTTGCGGACCCACCGCTGATACGACGAAGGCCCCCGTAGGGGCCTTGTCTGAGGGTCCGAACCGAGTTGGCGCTCGGTTCCGGGTCCGCACCCGTTGCCCCTGAAAGGGACTTGTCTGACTGACTCGTCTCACGGTAGCGCATGTGCTGCGTCTCGACCAGATTCGCCGCGCATCTGGCGTACAAACCGTGACCAACACACCGCCGGCGAACGTTGCCGCCGGCCCATTACCCCCACACCGCCGACGTACCGCGGCTGTACCCCGACCGTGCGCCGGCGCGGTGTTATCCGCACCACCGGCACCGCCGAGGTCCTGGCGATCCGCCGCGGCCGCCGGCTCTCCGGCCGGGACATGCCGGCGCCGAGTGTGTTCGTCGGCCTGGAGCTCGACGCTGACGCCTATGCCGGTGTGCCGTGCTGGAGTGGAGGCCCCTCCTACTGGGCGCACACCACCGTCGCGGTGGCCTACGAGCTGCGCTACGCCACCGAGGTGCAGCCCTCGATGTGCAACGGCGGGATCGGGAAAAAGACGCTCATCGTGATCGCTGCGGCCATGGCGCGCTACGCCGACTGGAGCACCGGCCGCAACTGCCGACCCACCAATGACCAACTGGCTGCCGCCACCGGGTTCTGTGAGCGCACCATCCAGCGGGCCCACGAGTGCCTACGCCTGCTCGGCGTGGCCACCGAGGTCCTGCGTGGCCGCCAACGCACCTACACCGAGCGCATGGCGTCCTGGCGGATGGGCGACCGGCACCGCGGCTGGGCTTCGGTGTGGGCGCTGCACGACAACCCCCAGATCAACCGAGTAATCCACAGCTTGTCACCCCATCTGGAACGGTCCCCAGTAACCACCACCTCCCCCTGTTTTAGAAGTCCGATTACTACCCACACGGGCGCACGCGCCCGGCACCACGGCGCTGCGCGCCGCCGAGCACCCGACGAGAAAGGCCGCCGGCTGGCCTCCAGATGGCGCGCTGACCCGGATACCCCGCCGTGGGCACGGATGTACACCACCGGCAGCTGGGCGGGGATGCTGGCCGCACCGGCGGCCGCCGGCTGGACACCGGCCGACCTGACCGCATTGGTGGCCGACTGGCTCGGCACCGGACATTGGATTCCCAACGCGCCGGCCCGGCCGATCGCCCTGCTGGGAACACTGCTGGCCTGGCACACCAGCCACAACAGCCTGAGCGACCGACCCGCCGCGCTCGACGAAGCCCGGGAAGCTCAGGCGCGTGCCGCCGAACAAGCGCGCGCCGCGGCCGCCAAACAGGCCCGCCGTGAACACGCTGAGGGCAGAGCACGCGGGAAAGCCGCGGCTACCGGGCCGGGCCGCGCCGCGGCGTTTGAGGCGCTGGCGACAGCACGGAAACGCGCCGCACACCGCCGCACCACCGCGGCGGCCGCCGAACAAGCCGCCCGCGACGAGCCCGTCGCTCACGCGCGACGTGCCCGCCGCGGCGCTAACGACTTCTACCGACGCGACCTATGGCGATGAACTCACTGACGTTGCCCGCAGCGCGCACACCGGCGCACCGGCGGCAGGGCCGCCCGATTGAAACTCGTGAACAGAGTCAGCACCGCCACAAGGACATGAGCAGCGGTCACCGCATCAACGGCCTGGGCGACCACGAGGGCACAGGCCACCGCGATCGTGAGCTGTAGCGCTGGCGACGCATTCACACCACGAGGGTTCTGATCAGAGGTGTTCGGTCGTACCATGGACACCGTCCTTTCTTGGTTTGCACAATCAGTGGGACTACGGAGCTGGCCGACGAGATATCGCCCCGCCAGGCGGCTATCTCGATATCGGCCAGCTCCATTTTTTCGTTGAATCGCCTCACAAAGCCAGGCGATTCGGCCTTATCTTCACCGACAAGTGGGACACGGCCAAGCGATGACGTCCGTACGCGACGTCTTTTTCGGCCGGGCACAGACCCTCTGCGCATTTCGTAACATGCGGCAAAGACTCGGCATGTCAGTGATTTGACCCCATCGGCCACTGATTTAGCACACGCCCCTAGACAACTTCGCCCGGGAAAGTTTTCCGTCAGCGGTGAACTTGCCCTCGGGTACAGCAACCCGTACTGCCGACGTTTGGGCGTGTCGCGCTCGTCGCTGCCTGATGTGGCTGTTTGCTCGCCAGTTGTTCCGGCATTTGACTCAGGCGCTTCGCTACTGGGTCGGCACGTGGAGCCATGCGATATCGCGCCCCGATGACGGGGGTAAATCACCCTCCACAAGCCAAGTGAGGATCTGTTCTGACACGCCGCTATCGCGGCGCACCAACTGCTCTAGCAGCCGCCTCTCCACGCTCACCCCCGCATCACCCCCACCCACACCAGCCCTTTCAACTCCATCTCCACTGCCACCTCTCCGCAACTCCCCCGCCGCCCATCACCAGCCTCCACAGCAGCCAACGCCCTCACCCAGCCACTCCCTTCTTCTTCCACACAATTACAGCACGGCACATTGGCACAAGTTGTGCAATACTCGGCTTCGGGCGCTGGCGCGCCCGAACCCCGGCCGCCTGGCGGCGGCCTGTCCGGCTTGGTGAGGTGGTCTGGTGGCGGTGCGACCGTGCTGACGATCTCGCGGCTGAGTCGCTGGAGCATCGGCTACTACAACGACACCGCCAATCAGGCCCGGCAAGCCTCGATGGACCGTCAGGCCGCCGGCGGCGGCCTGGGCGAGTACTACTCCGAAGGCGACACCCGGGTCCCGACCTGGGTCGTGGTCGGCGACAAGGCCACCGTCGGTGAGGCCACCGGGCTCGACGGCGCCGCGCTCGACGGCGGCTTTGCTGACACCGAGGTAGCGGCACGGTGGCTCGACGACGGCGTGACGCCCAACGGGGAGGCCGGACGGGCGTTCGGAACCAACGGAGTGCACGGGTTTGACCTGATGTTCGCCGCGCCCAAGAGTGTGTCGCTGCTGCGGTCGCTGACCGACGACGTGGCCGAAAAGGTCATGCAGAACGCCCACGTCAAAGCAGTCGAAGCCGCGATGACCTACCTGCATGAACATGCCGGGTACACGCGGGTGCACAACCCGCTGACCAGCAACAAAGACCTCCAGCGGCTGCCCGGGCTGGTCGCGATCGCCTACCAGCACGAGACGAGCCGCTGCGGGGACCCGCACCTGCACACCCACGTCATCGTCCCGAATCGCCAGGTCAGAGCTGATGGGCGGCTGGTGTCGATCGACTCCAAGTCGCTGTATCACGAAGCCAAAGCCGCCGGGATCATCTACCAAGCCACGCTGCGCCATGAGTTGCACGCCGAGCGGGGCTTCGAATGGCAGCCCGTCGACGAGCATTCCGGCATGGCCGAGATCGCCGGCGTCACCGCGGCGAGCATCAAGGCGTGGTCGCAGCGTTCGACGCGGCTGCGGGAATGGGCCAAAGACAACCTGGTCGTCGTCGACGGTGAGCC
>JAGQTW010000068.1 GCA_020438785.1 Mycobacterium sp.
CGCGCTGGACATGCTGCTGGCCATCGTCCGGCGCACCCGCGCCGGGCTCAGCCCGTTCAGTCCCGACAAGATGCACCTGCACCATCGCCTGCTGCAGATCGGCCATTCCCACCGCCGGGTGGTGCTGCTGATCTACCTCTGGGTCGGCATCGTCGCGCTTGGGGCGGCGAGCACGATCTTCTTTGATCCGCGCTACACCGGTGCGGTCATGTTGGCCGCGATCGTGGTCGCCGTCGTCGTCACCCTGATCCCGCTGCTGCGCCGCCGCGAGGACGATTACGACGGAGCTTACGACAGTAAGTAGTAGACGTGTTTAGGCCCGTCTACCATGTGGTACGGTGCTGGCAGAACCCAGCCGAGACATCACCAACACCTCGCGGGTTGCCGGCCCCCGGCCCCTCGGATTCGCGTCCGATCGGCGCCGAAAACGACCGACAAAGGGAGCTGCCCCTTGGGTGATTCCACCGCGCCTCGGCCTGTTCGATACGCTCGGCGGGCCATCCGGCAATCACCCCGGCCAGTTCGCGACAACGCATGATTGAGGTGGACCTGTGACGACGCCAGCGCAAGATGCGCCGTTGGTGTTTCCGTCCGTTGCCTTCCGGCCCGTTCGGCTGCTGGTCCTCTCCTGCGTCCTGACCGTGGTGGCGGTGGGTCTCGCCGCGCTCGCGGGACACGTCATGTTCGGCGTCTTCTTCGGGGTGGGCCTGGCGCTGGGCCTGCTCAACGCGGTGCTGGTGCAGCGGTCGGTCGAGTCGATCACCGCACAGGACCATCCGCTCAAGCGCAAGATGGCGCTGAACTCCGCCACCCGCCTGCTGGTCATCTCCGTCATCGGTCTCGCCGTGGCCTTCGCCTTCCGGCCGACCGGCCTGGGGGTGCTGTTCGGCCTGGCGCTGTTCCAAGTTTTGCTGGTTTTGAGTACTGCGCTGCCGGTGTGGAAGAAGATGCGCACGGGTGATGGCAGTGAAGTTGTGGCCGCGGGGTCGGACACCCCAGACGAAGCACCGAAGGATTGAGCACCATGAGTGAACGAATCCTCGCCGAGGGCGCGATCGAGGTCGGTCATCACGAGACCGCCCAATGGCTCGGGATGACGGTCAACGTCGATACCGTGCTGGCCACCGCGATCGCCGCGGTCATCGTCATCGCGTTGGCCTTCGTGCTGCGCGCAAAGGTCACCTCGACGGGTGTGCCCAGCGGTGTGCAGCTGTTGTGGGAGTCGCTCACCATCCAGATGCGCGGCCAGATCGAGTCCGCGATCGGCATGAAGATCGCCCCGTTCGTGCTGCCCCTGGCCGTGGCCCTGTTCATCTTCATCCTGGTCGCGAACTGGATCTCGGTGCTGCCGGTGCAGTACGGCACCGCCGACGGCAAGACCCACGAACTGCTCAAGCCGCCCGCCGCCGACATCAACTTCGTGCTCGCGCTCGCTCTGTTCGTGTTCTTCTGCTATCACGCCGCCGGCATCTGGCGCCGCGGCCTGCTGGGCCACCCGGTCAAGCTGCTGAAGGGACACGTCGCGTTCCTGGCGCCGATCAACCTCGTCGAGGAGATCGCGAAACCCATCTCGCTCTCGCTCCGACTTTTCGGCAACATCTTCGCCGGCGGAATCATGGTTGCGCTCATCGCGCTCTTCCCGCCGTACATCATGTGGGCGCCGAATGCGATTTGGAAGACCTTCGACCTGTTCGTCGGCTTGATCCAGGCGTTCATCTTCGCGTTGCTGACCATCCTGTACTTCAGCCAGTCCATGGAACTGGAAGATGAGCACCACTGACCGCAACTAACCGAGCAGTTCGACCCACGAACCACCCACAGCCTGGTAGGTGTCCTACCAGCAATCAAGGAGGATAAGGAATGGCAGCAGACCCCACCATCGTCATGGGCGCCCTGATCGGCGGCGGCCTCATTCTGGGCGGCGGCGCCATCGGCGCCGGTATCGGCGACGGTATCGCCGGTAACGCCCTGATCTCCGGCATCGCCCGGCAGCCCGAGGCCCAGGGCCGGTTGTTCACCCCGTTCTTCATCACCGTTGGTCTGGTGGAGGCGGCGTACTTCATCAACCTGGCGTTCATGGCCTTGTTCGTGTTCGCCACCCCCGGCGCCTCCTAGTCGGCATGGGGGAGCACAGCGTCACCCTGTTGGCGGCTGAGGAAGGCGGCACGCAGAACTTCCTCATCCCCAACGGCACCTTCTTCTTCGTGCTGGCCATCTTCTTGATCGTGCTCGGCGTGATCGGCAAGTTCGTCGTGCCGCCGGTCCAGAAGGTGCTCGGTGAGCGCGAAGCGATGGTCGCCAAGACCACCGAGGACAACCGCCGGGCCAACGAGCAACAGGCCGCAGCCGACTCCGACTACCAGAAGGAGATGGCCGCGGCCCGCACCGAGGCCTCCGGCATCCGCGACGAGGCCCGCGCCGAGGGCCGCGCGATCCTCGACGAGATGCGCGGCCGCGCCAACGAGGAGGCCGCCTCTACGCTGCAGCAGGCGAGCGACGAGCTGAAGCAGCAGAGCGACGCGATCGCGGCGGACCTGAGGTCGTCGGTGGAGACACTGTCGGCCAACCTGGCCAGCCGGGTTCTCGGCGTCCCCGTGGCGAACACCGCGTCCACTACGTCGGCGTCAGCGCCGGGACGGTAGGAGCATGTCAACCTTCATCGGACAGCTCATCGGCTTCCTGGTCATCCTCTGGATCATCTGGCGGTACGTGGTGCCGCCGGTGCGCCGGATGATGGCCAACCAGCAGGAGGCGGTGCGCAATCAGCTCGATGAGAGCGCGAAGGCCGCCCAGCGGCTGGCGGAGGCCGACAAGTTCCACGCCGAGCGTGTGGCGGAGGCCAAGGCCGAGGCCAAGCACATCACCGAAGAGGCCCGAGTCGACGCCGAGCGCATCGCCGAGCAGCTGCGGGCGCAGGCCGACGTCGAGGTGGAGCGGATCAAGGTCCAAGGCGGACAGCAGGTTCAGCTGCTGCGCGCCCAGCTGATCCGCCAGCTGCGCGGCGAGCTGGGCACCGAGTCGGTGCGTCGGGCGGGCGAACTGGTCCGGGCCCACGTCGCCGACCCGGCGGCACAGTCGGCGACGATCGACCGGGTCCTCGACGAGCTGGACTCGATGGCGCCGGCGGCCTTCACGCCGGAGGTGTCCTCCGAGTTGCGTTCGTCCAGCCGCGAGGCGCAGGCCGCGCTGGTCGAGCAGTTCGACTCGGTGGCCGCCGACCTGTCCGCGGACGCCCTGTCCCGGCTGGCCGATGAGCTGGCGTCGGTCGCCAAACTCCTTGTCGACGAGCCCATTCTGGCCCGCCACCTGGCCGAGGCCACCGGTGAGGTGGAGGCCAAGAAGCGGCTGCTGCAGCGTCTGCTCGGCGACAAGATCGGCGACCCGGCGATGGCCGTGCTCAACACCGCCGCCGCCGTCCGGTGGTCGCAGACCTCCGATCTCGTCGACGGGGTCGAGCACGTCGCCCGGCTCAGCCTGCTGGTCCGCGCCGAGCGCGACGACGAGGCCGACGAGGTCGAGGAGCAGTTGTTCCGGTTCAGTCGCATTCTCGACGAGCGCCCGCAGCTGACCACGCTGCTCAGCGACTTCGTCAAGCCGGCCCAGGGCCGGGTCGAGTTGGTGCGCACCGTGATGAGCCAGGGCAACGGCGCCAACCCGACCGCCACCGCGCTGCTCGCGCAGACCGTCGATCTGCTCCGCGGCGAACGTGCCGACGAGGCCGTGCAGGGACTGGCCCAGCTGGCGGTGGCCCGCCGCGGCGAGATCGTCGCGCAGGTGAGCGCGGCGACGGAGCTCAGCGATGCCCAGCGCAACCGGCTAACCCAGGTGCTGACCCGCATCTACAACCACCCCGTTTCGGTCCAGCTGAACATCGATCCCGCGGTGCTGGGCGGCCTTGCGGTCGCCGTCGGCGACGAGGTGAT
>JAGQTW010000489.1 GCA_020438785.1 Mycobacterium sp.
GCGCGGGGTCGGGCCGCACGGGTCAGACCCGGACCAGGTTGCGCAGCTTCTCCAACCGGGCCGGCCCGATGCCGTCGACCTCGCCGAGCTGGTCGACGCTGGTGAACTTCCCGTTGGCCTGCCGCCACGCCACGATCGCGCCCGCGGTGACCGGCCCGACACCGGGCAGCGCGTCGAGCTGGTCGACCGTCGCGGTATTGAGGTCCACCGGACCCGCCGGTGCCGTGGTGGAGGACGCCGTTTCGCCGTCGGGGGCCGCGGGCGTGCCGGAGCTCACCGAACTGCCCAGCGCGGGCGGTTGCCCGGCCGGCGCCGTGATCCCGACGACGATCTGTTCACCGTCGCCGACATGGCGGGCCAGGTTCAGACCCATGGTGTCGGCGCCGTCGAGCGCGCCGCCGGCGGCCGAGACGGCGTCGGCGATCCGCGCACCGGGCGCCAGGGTCACCAGGCCCGGCGCGTGGACCAACCCGACGACGCTGACCACGACGGGCTGCCCCGGTTCACCCGCCGGGGCGGCCCCCGGGCGCGGAGCGGCCGAGGAAACCATCTCCACCGGCGGCAGCTTCGCCGAGACCACCGGAGCGGGGTCGTCCCGCATCAGAGTGAAGACGGTGACGAGCACCGCGACCCCGGCGGTGGCCGCCAGGGCGATCCCGCCCGCGCGGCCGGGATCGGCGCGGATCGCGGCCCACCACCGCTGCCGGCCCCGGGCCTGGCCGTCGGGGATCCAGCTGGGCACCAACTCGGCGTCCTCGTCGTCCGCCGGTTCGGCGGCCGGGTCCGGCGAGACGCCCAGGCGGCGCTGAAGCGCGGCCAGCGGTTGCTCAATTCCCATGCGAGAAGGCTAGTTTCGGCACCCGACCCGGTCGGGTCGCCGGGAGCGCCTGGCCACCAGGTTGTGGATGAATCCGGAACTGTGCAGAGGACCTCAGCCGCCGGCCACGGCCGCGTAGTGTACAAACTGCGCACAGTGTCTTCTGAGGAGAATTCGATGACCGCATCCGCCGACCGGCCGCTTCGGGTGATCCAGTGGACCACCGGCAACATCGGCCGCCGCTCGCTGCACGCCATCATCGGGCGGCCGGACATGGAACTGGTCGGGGTGTACGCCCACGGCGCCGACAAGGTGGGGGTGGACGCCGCCGAGTTGTCCGGCTGGCCACTGGGAGAAGGCAAGCCGACCGGGGTTACCGCCACCAACGACATCGACGCGCTGCTGGCGACAAAGCCGGACGCCTGCTGTTACAACCCGCTGTGGCCCAGCATCGACGAGCTGGTCCGACTGCTGGAGGCCGGTGTCAACGTGTGCGCCTCGGCGGCCTGGATCACCGGAGGCAAGCAGACGCCCGCGGACCTCGACCGCATCAGAAAGGCCTGTGCGACGGGCAACTCCACCATCTTCGGCAGCGGCGCACATCCCGGGATGACGAACATGGTCGGCATGGTGCTCTCCGGCGCGTGTGAGCGGGTCGACGAGATCCGCATCACCGAGTCGGTGGACTGCTCCACCTACGAGTCGGCGGGCACCCAGTCGGCGATGGGATTCGGCTGCGATCCCGACACCCCGGGCCTGGCCGAAAGTGTGCGCCGGGAAAGCGAGGTGTTCGCCGAGTCCGCGGCGATGATGGCCGACGCCATCGGCGCCGATCTGGACCGGATGACCTTCGACGTCACCTTCACCACCGCCACCGGCGACTCCGACCTGGGCTTCATGACCATCCCGGCGGGCACTGTCGGCGGCGTGTACGGCTATCACCGCGGCTGGGTCGGGGACCGCAACGTGGTCAGCGTCGGCTTCAACTGGATCATGGGCAGCCACGTCACCCCGCCGAAGCCACTGGAGCACGGCCATGTGATCCAGGTGTTCGGGGTGCCCAACATGCGCACCGTACTGCACTGCCTGCCGCCCAAGGGCTGGACCGAGCCCGGATTCATGGGACTGGGGATGATCTACACCGCGATGCCGGTGACCAACGCGGTGCCGGCGGTGGTGGCCGCCGAACCCGGCATCGTCACCCTGGCGGACCTGCCCCCGGTGACGGGACGGTTCGCCGCGAAATAGGCGAATGTTCTGGTTCGCCGAGTCGCCGGTCGCGCGGACCTTCGCCGGGTAGCTTTCCGCGCTATGCAACTTCAGCGCCGACATTTCATCTCCGCCCTCGGCGGTGCCGCGATGGCCGCCCCGCTGCTGGCCTCCTGTTCCCGCCCCGACAGCCCCAAGACAGGGGGCACCGACGCCACCGGCGGCACGTCGGCAACCCCGAAATCCCCGGTTCCGCCCCCGGTGAGCGGTGAGCCCGGAACCCTGCTCAGCCAGGAACCCCAGGACACGGCCATCAAGGGCGCCCGGGCCTGGCGGATCCGGTATATCTCCCGCGACGTGAACGACGTCGCCCACGAAGCCAGCGGCCTGGTCATCGCCCCGGCCGCCCGCGGCGACAACCGCCCGGTGCTGACCTGGTGCCACGGCACCACCGGTCTCGGCGACGCCGCCTGCCCGTCGGCCCAACCCGACCCGGCCCGGGAACTGATCACCTACTTCGAACCGCGGGCCACCCAGCAGATCGACTACGGGGTGCCCGGCCTGCAGGGGTTCATCGACGACGGCTGGGTGGTGTGTGCCACCGACTATCAGGGCCTGGGCACACCGGGGATGCATCAGTACACCGTCAACATCACCAACGCCCGCGACGGGGTGTACATCGCGCGCGCGGCCGCGAAACTCGACACCGGTGCCGGCGCGACACTGGGGTGCGCGGGCTGGTCGCAGGGCGGCGGCGCGGCCGCAGCCGTGGCCGAACTCGACAAGGCGGACTTCGGCGATCTGAAGCTGATCGGCACCGTGGCGATGTCGCCCGGGGTGAGCAAGATCGGTCTGGAGATCCCGTCCCCGATGACCGCCGCGCTCAGCGGCGCCGCCGTCGCCCCGGACTCCCATCTGGTGATGTTGCTGGCGGGCATCCAGGCCGCCAATCCCTCGAAACTGAAACTGCCGGAAGCATTCTCACCGTTGGGGGTGGACATCATCGAAGCCGCCTGGAACAACCAGCCGGTNNCCACCTCAACGACACCATCGCCCGGATGTTCCGGCTCAAGGGTGCGGTGCTCAACCCGAAGCCGCCGAACTTCGACGCCTGGAAGGCCGCGATCGTCGCCAGTTCCGCGGCTCAGCGCAAACCCATTGCGCCCGTTCTGGTGTGCGTCGACTCGTTCGACGGCGGCACGGTGATCCCGGTGGCCTGGCAGACCGGTTACGTGGACGCGGTGGAGGGTTTCGGCGGTACCGTCGAGGTTCGGGACTACCCGCATGACGACCACTTCTCGCTGCCGCAGAGCTGTGTCGGTGACGCCAGGGCCTGGCTGAACAAGCTGCGCGGCTGAGGTCACGGCGCCAGCGCCACCACGACACCGACCGCGCCGGGCCCGAGGTGCACGCCGAGCACCGGCCCGAGGTCGGTGACGACCGCCGGACCGCAGGCCGGCAGCGCGCTCTCCAGGGTGGCCGCGACCTCGGCGGCACCGCCCGGGTTGTCCACGTGCTGCACGGCGAGCGCGGCCCGGCGTTCGCCCACCACGTCCAGCACCTGCTCGATCATCGCCGCCGTGGCCTTGGAGGTGGTCCGCACCCGCTGCGCCAACACGAGTTGGCCCTGCTCATCGATGCGCAGCAGGGGTTTGAGGGCCAGCGCGGTGCCCAGCCAGGAGGCCGCGGTGCCGATCCGGCCGCTGCGGCGCAGGTTGTCCAGGCGGTGCACGACGATGTAGGCCCGGACCTCGGCGGTCGCCGCCCGGGCCCGCGCCGCAACATCGTTCAGGTCCGCACCGCCGGCGGCGGCTCGGGCCGCGGCGAGCGCGACGAATCCGGTTCCCATGGCCGCCGACTTGGAGTCGACGACGCGCACCAGTCCGGCGAACTCCGCGGCGGCATGCTCGGCGGCACCGAGGGTGCTGGACAACGCTCCCGAGATGTGAACGGCGACAACGCCGTCCCCACCACTGTCCAGCACGGCCTGCCGGTACAGCGCGCTCAGCTCGGCGGGGGTGGCGCCCGCGGTGGTCACATGCCCGCGGGTGTACAGATCGGCGGGTACGTCATCGACCCCGTCGCACAGGTCGTGCCCGTCGACCAGGACATGCAGCGGCGCAACCCGGATGTCCCATCTGTGGGTCTCCGCCGCCGGGAGCCGGGCCGACGAGTCGGTCACCACGACGACCGCCATCGCTCAGTCGCCGGGCTTCTCGTCCGACACCCCGGCCTCGGCGAGGGCTTTGAGCATCAACTCGGCGACGGCCTGGTGTGCCGGGAAGCTCCAATGGATTCCGTCGGGGTTCCCCCGGCCTGCCAGCATCTCCTCGGCCACGGCCTGTTTCAGGTCCACCAGCGGGATGCGGTGTTCGTCGGCCCATTCGGTGATCGCGGCGACGGTGCCGGGCCGACCGTGGTGGGCCTTGCCGTAGGTGTCGGCGATGTGCACCGACGGCAGCGAAGCCACGACCGGGATGCCGGGACGGTTGAAATCGATCGCGGCGCGGGTCATTTCGAGGTACTCGACGGTCAGCCGCGGCGGCAGCGCCGACCGGGCGACCGGTGACAGCCGCGGCTGCACCCAGCCGTAGCCGTCCCGTGCCCACCGCCGCAGCCACGCGGGCCGGACATAGCGGATGAGTTCGCGCAGTGCGGTCGGCAGCGGCGAGGGTAGCGAGTCCATCCCGCTGGTCGCGAAGACGACCGCACCGGCGCGCGGTAACGCCGCCCACGACCGCGGGTCCTGGGTGGCCGCCCACCACACGTCGCGGCAGGTCCAGCCGATACGGCCGATCAGTTCGAGATCCCAAGACAGTTGTGTGGCAACGATATTCGGCCAGATCCGCGGATCGTCGGCGGGCAGGCCGCCCTGCGGTCCGTAGTACGACAACGAGTCGGCGAAGACCAGCAGAGTCTTTCGGGGGTCTTCAGAGGACATCGTTGGCGACCTGCGCGGAGGCGTTCCACACGTCCAGTCTCCAGCGGATGTCGTCGGGACACCCACCGGCCGGACGGTGCCCCGACAGTTGCGCCCAGCTGGCGTTGCCCATGCCGCCGAGCACCGGCCAGGAGTCGACCGGAAGCCGCAGCAGCGCGGCGGTCAACGCGGCGATCAGCCCGCCGTGTGCCACCAACACCACCGGGCGATCGGAGTACTCGTCGCCCCAATCCGGCTCGCCGGCAAGCAGTTCGGCGACCAGCGGCAGGCTGCGATCGGCGACGTCGATGCGGCTCTCACCGCCGTGCGGCGCCCATGTCGCGTCGTCGCGCCAGGCCAGCCGGGCACCCGGGGCCCCGGCGTCCACCTGCTGATGGGTCAGCCCCTGCCAATCGCCCAGATGGGTCTCCCGCAGCCGGGTGTCGACCTGCACCCGTAACCCGGTGCGCTCCCCCAGGGCCACCGCGGTGTCGTAGGCGCGCCGTAGATCCGAGGAGACGATCAGCAACGGCTGGCGCTTGGCCAGCACCTCGGCGGCCGCGACCGCCTGGGCGCGTCCGAGGTCGGTCAGTTCGGTGTCCAGCTGACCCTGCATCCGGCTGTCGGCGTTGGACTGGGTCTGGCCATGGCGCAGCATCACGAGCCGGCGCACCCTCATGACGGCTCCGAGGCGTCGACGTCGTCCAGGTCGACCTCGACCAGCGGGCAGTCCCGCCACAGCCGGTCCAGGGCATAGAAGTTGCGCTCGTCCTCATGCTGGATGTGCACCACGATGTCGACGTAGTCCAGCAGCACCCAGCGGCCCTCCCGGGTGCC
>JAGQTW010000069.1 GCA_020438785.1 Mycobacterium sp.
TACTTCTGCAAGCGGCCCTGCTTCCACGACGACTACCTGGCCACCTTCAACCGCGACAACGTGACCCTGGTGGACACCGGCGGCCGCGGCGTGCAGCGGATCACCGAGCGCGGGGTCGTCGTCGACGGTGTCGAGCACGAACTGGACTGCCTGATCTTCGCGACCGGCTTCGAGGTGGGCACCGACTATGCCCGTCGGACCGGCTTCGAGGTGGTGGGCCGCGACGGGCTGACCCTGACCGACGCGTGGCGCGGCGGGGTGCGCACACTGCACGGTCTGTACGTGCACGGTTTCCCGAATCTGTTCGTGGAGAGCATCGCCCAGTCGGGGTTCACGGTGAACTTCCCGTACCTGCTCGACGTCCAGGCCACCCAGGTGGCCTGGATCATCAACTGGGCGTTGACCCATGGCGCCACCGAGGTCGAGGCCACCACCGAGGCGGAGGCCGGTTGGGTCGACGCCGTGCTGGCCCGTTCCACGGGCAGCGTCGAGCGGGCCCGCAACTGCACCCCGGGCTATTACAACCGGGAGGGCCACGCCACCGCCACCACCCGCCAGGGCAGTTTCTTCCTCGGCGGCCCAACCGAATACGCCGAGATACTGCAGGCGTGGCGGGACGACGGCGGGCTCGACGGCCTCGACGTCCGCGGCGGTAGCCGGTGACCCGGCACTACCCGCTCGGCCGGGTCCGGGCCGCCCTGCGCCGCGGGCGCCGGCCGCGGGTGGCGATCATCGGGGCCGGCTTCGGCGGACTCGCCGCGGCGGTGGCATTGCGCCGGATCGGCGTCGACGACATCTTCATCATCGAACGCAGCGACGGCGTCGGGGGCACCTGGCGGTTGAACACCTACCCCGGCGCCGCATGCGACATCCAGAGCCATCTGTACTCGTTCTCCTTCGCCCCCAACCGGGATTGGACCCGGACCTACGCCCACCAGCCCGAGATCCTGGCCTACCTGGAGTCGGTCGCCGACGAGTTCGACCTGAACCGGCACCTGCTGACCGGAACCCGGGTGCGCAGCATCCGCTGGAACCCGAAGATCCAGCAGTGGAGCCTGGACCTCGAATCGGTCTCCAGCGGAAGCGGTTTCGGCTTCGCCGCCGATGTCGTGGTCAGCGCGGTCGGGTTGTTCGGGGAGCCCAAACTACCGGACATCGCCGGTGTTTCCGGCTTCGCCGGCCCGGTGATGCACACATCGCGCTGGGATGCCGGCGTCGATCTGACCGGCAGCCGGGTCGCGGTTATCGGCACCGGGGCCAGCGCGGTCCAAGTGGTGCCCGAACTGGCGAAGATCGCGGCGCACGTGACGGTGTTCCAGCGCACTCCGCCGTGGATGGTGCCCAAGGACGACCGCCCGTTCACCGCGGCCGAACTGGCCAGATTCCGCCGCAGCCGGTGGGCTTCGAAGCGGGAGCGGTGGCGGCTGTGGAAGGAGCAGCACGACTTCACCGCGTTGCGCGTCGACGATCCGCTGGTCGCCGGGCGCCAGGGCATCGCCGAGGACTTCCTGCAACGCAAGGTCTCCGACCCGGCGCTGCGGGCCGCGCTCACCCCGGACTACCCCTTCCGCTGCAAGCGGGTGCTGCTCGGCTCGGACTATTACGCCGCCCTGCAACGCGACAACACCGATCTGGTCACCGAACCGATCGTTGAGATCACCGAATCGGCCGTCGTCGCCGGCTCGCGGGTGACCGACGTCGACGCCGTCGTGCTCGCCACCGGATTCCAGACCAACCACTACCTGGCCGGCATCGAGGTGATCGGCGCCGACGGCCAGTCCCTGCACGAACGCTGGGGCGAGGACCCCAGCGCCTATCTCGGGGTGGCGGTCAGCGGGTTCCCCAACTTCTTCATGCTCTACGGGCCCAACACCAACCAGGGCGGGAACTCGATCGTCTATATCCTCGAGGCGGGCGCCCGCCTGGTGGCCGACGCCGTCGCCCGGCTCGCCCGCACGGGCGGGAGCCTTCAGGTGCGTCCGGAGGCCGAGCGCCGGTTCAACGACGAGATCGGCGCCGAACTCGAACACACGGTATGGACCCGGTGCGGCAGCTACTTTCGCTCACCGAGCGGACGGATCGTCACCCAGTGGCCGTACAAGGAGCTGGAGTACGCCCGGCGCACCTGGCGGCTCCGGTCCCGGGACTGGACGCACGACGACTACAGGCCCGACGGCCAGGTCCCGATGACCGCCTCGGACTCCAGGCGCTCGAGCTCCTGAGCGTTCAAACCCATAGCGCCGCCGAGGATCTCGCCGTTGTGCTGCCCCAGCAGCGGAGCCGGACTGCGAACGAAATCGCCGGTCATCGGCGGCCGGGGGTAGGGCAGCGGCCCGCACAGCGGGTGTTCGACGGTCTGGAAGAAGCCGCGGGCCCGCAGCGCGGGGTTGTCGATGACGTCCGGCGGTTGCACCACCGGGGCAGCGGGAATTCCGGCGGCCAGGAGGGTTTCGACGGTTTCGTTCAGCGGCCGGCCGGCGAAACACTGGGCGAGATGGGTGTCGATGGTGTCCGCGGACTCTGTCGAGTAGTCCAGGGCCGCAGCCCAATTCGGCTGCCCCAAAACGGTCTTGAGTGCCTGCCAGTCGTCGTTGTGGCGAACGCTGACGGCGATCCACTGTTCCTCGCCGGCGCAGGCGTAGACGTTCTGTACGGCGAACTCGTGGCCGCGGTTGCCGCGGCGGGTCAAGGTGATGCCGGCGACGTCACGCTCGATAACCTGCAGTGCGCTGGCGTTGAGCACAACATCGATCATCGGCACCTCGACGAGCTGACCAAGCCCGGTGCGGCCCCGATGTTCGAGTGCCGCGACGGTGAGAAAGGCTGCGTGCACACCGGCCAGCGGATCACAAGCACCGCGCGGAGCGGTCGGCAGGCCGTCGGGGTAGCCGGTGATCCAGGCCAGCCCGGCGAGTTGCTCCATGGTCATCGCGAAGCCGACGCGGTCGCGCCATGGGCCGTCCAGCCCGAATCCGGGCATGCGGACCTCGATGATCTTCTCGTTGAACCCCTTGAGCACGTCGTAACCGAGCCCGAAGTTCTCCATGACGCGGGGGGTGAAGTTCTCCACCACCACGTCGGCATCGGCCACCAGACGGCCGAGAAGTTCTCGGCCGGAGTCGGACTCGAGATCCAGGGTGATCGACTCCTTGCCGGAGTTGACGCCGTGGAACACCCAGCTGTACTCCCACCAGCGCTCGACGTCGGCGCGGAAGCCGCCCGCGAAGCGCATCCCGTCGGGACGTTGCACCGACTCGATCTTGATCACATCGGCGCCGAGCATGGCCAGCAGGTGGGTGGCCGCCGGACCGGCCCAGAACGCGGTCAGGTCGACGATCGTGACACCCGCCAGTGGCAGACCCGCAGCACCGCTATGTGGTTCGCGGTTTGGCCACGTGGGTGCTTCGTCCCCGAGCCGGGGCGGCAGGGCGGCCGGTAGTGGTGGAGTCTCGCTCATCCGCCAGGGCGGTCCGGGTGCGCGGAACCCGGATGGATGGTCCACGAACGAGCCGCGGACCACGAAATGATCCATGGTGCGCAACGTTTCGCCATTCCCTATCGCGGTCATCGGGATGCGGAACAACGCCGCCAGCTCCACGATCTCCTCGACGGTGTGTGCGGCGAACCAGTCGGCGGTGCGCGCGCGAACCAGGTCGCGCTGCTCCCAGCGCCCGACCTGGAAGCGGAGTTCGGGCACGTCGGCGAGATCCGGGCACTCGACCATGGCGCAGAAGTCCTGCCACTGCTGGCCGGTCGCCATCGAGACGCCGACGTAGCCGTCCTTGGCGCGCTCGACCGACGGCACCTCGGTGGACCGACCGACGACCTCGAGCAGCATCAATTCCTTACGCAGCCAGGAGAACACCTGCATCGAAGTGGTCATGGCCTCCAGCACAGACAGATCGGACCGGCCACCACCACCGTGATGGGAGGCCAGCCCGATCGCGGCCGCGTAACTGCCCGCGACGAACTCGCCCAGGTCACCACCCACCGCGATGGGGGGACGCTCGGGCTCACCGCGTGATGCCGTCGACCCGCACCAGGCCTGCAGCGTGAATTCGGTGGCAGGGCGCTCGGTCCACGGCCCGGCCCAGCCGAAGTCGGACAGCGTGACCACGGTGCGCAGCGCGTCGACGTCCACACCGAGTTCTTCTGCACCGTCGGGCGTTGCACCCACGATCACGATGTCTGCCGCCGCGAGCAATCCGGCCGGCACCGTCGCGGTGGCGACACTGCGCTTGCCGCCGGCCAGGAACGCGAAGAACGGGCTTTCGGCCTCTCGCGGCGGGACACCGACGGGTCGGTAGTGACGCAGCCGGTGGCCATCCGGCGGCTCGACCATCACCACGTCGGCGCCGGCGTCGCGCAGCAACTTGCCGGCGTAGGCAGTGGCCAGCCGGTCGCCGATCTCGACCACGCGCAGACCGGACAGCGGAGTGGGCATGCCGCTCAGCCGATTCCGAAGTCGATCACGCCGCGGATCAGTTCACCTGAGAGCAGGTCGGCGAACCCGGCGTTGATGTCGTCGAGGCGGTAACGCCGGGTGATCATCTCGTCGAGCATCAGCTGACCCGAGGTGTACATCGCAGCGAGCAGTGGGATCTCCGAGCGCGGGTTGCAGGAGCCGAATACCGTCCCGCACAGGTTCTTGTTCATCAGGACCAGGTCCTGGATGTCCAGCGACACCGGCTGGGGACCGGCGGCGGCCATCCCGGTCAGCACGCAGCTGCCACCCTTGCGGGTCAGGGCCAGCGCGGCGCCGATGTCGACACCGGTGATCTCCGACGGCGCGAGCACCACCGCGTCGGCCATTACCCCGCGGGTGAGCCCGCGCACCAACTCGACCGCCTCGTCGGCGCCCGCGGCGGTGTGGGTGGCGCCGAAGGACAGTGCCGATTCCCGTTTGGCCGCAACCGGATCCACGGCGACGACCACCGGCGCCCCGTTGATGACAGCGCCCTGGATGGCGGCGGTCCCGATACCGCCGGTCCCGATGACGACCACCGTGTCACCGCCCCGCACGTTCGCCCGGCGGGCCGCCGAGCCGTAGCCGGTGGGGACCGCACAGGACAGCAGCGCTGCCGGAACCAGCGGGATGTCGGGGTCGATCATCACCAGCGAATCCGCGGCGACCACGGTGTGTTCGGCGAACGCGCCGATCTTGGAGGTGTGGCCCAGGTCCTGGCCGTCGACGGTGTGGTGACGGAAGGTGCCGTCGGTCGGCATTCCGGGGGTCAGCACGCCGGCGCCCCGGTCGCACAGGTACTCCATTCCGGAGGAGCACCATCGGCAGTGCCCGCACACCGCGATGAACGACGTCACCACGTGATCGCCGGGAGCCAGCCCGGTCACCGCCTCACCGACCTCGAGCACCACCCCCGACCCCTCGTGGCCGCCGATCGTCGGCGGCCTGGACTTCTGGGCGGTGGGCGACGCCATGAATCCGTTGCGGATGTGGTCGTCGGAGTGGCAGAGCCCGGCGGCGGCCATGGCGACGAGCACCTCGCCCGCCCGCGGCGGGTCGAGTTCGAACTCCTCGACCGACCAGTCGCCGCCGACCTCGCGGACGATGGCGGCGCGGCTCCTCATGGGTGACGACATTACGGGTGCCCGCTCGCCGAGATCGACACCATGGCTGCGAATCCTCCCGGATCGCAGCCCTCATGCAGATCTCGGTAGCGGTAGGCCCCGAGCCGTGAACGCATCGTGTACTCGCCGAAGAATGAAGCCCCTGCCGTGTTCCTTGACCACCCGGATGACCAGCCAGTTCAACTGAGCGAGCATCTCGTGGCGGCCGATGTCGCGGACGAACTGCCGGCGATCTGCGCGGTGCTGGTCTCCGTCGTACTCAAGGCCGATTTTGGGCTCGTCCCAGCCCAGGTCGACGAAGGCGGTCCGGTACCCATCCGTTACCGGAATCTGGGTCCTCGGGCGCGGAAGTCCCGCATCGACGACCAGCATTCGAAGCCACGATTCGCGTGGCGACTGGGCGCCCGCATCGGCAAGCGGCAGCGTCGCCCGGGCACGGCGAACCCCACGAGCCCCGTAGTAGCGCGCAGCGAGTTCGAGCACGTCTGGGGTGCGAACGCCCGTCGAAGCGATGAGAGCGTCGAGGTACGCGACGGCTTGGACGCGCGCCAGGTGCCGCGCGAGATCGAGGGCGGTGCGCTCGGGAGAGGTCACAGCAAGTTCGCCGATTCGCACGATCTCATCGGGGTCGATGCGTTCCTGGCGGACGACGACCCCTTTGCGCGGCCGACGACTGGTTCCGATCAGTTCCACCGGGGTGTTCTCGTCGACCCAGCTCACCCCGTGCAGGCCGGCTGCGGCCCGGCCGGCGACGATGCTCCCCGGTACCCAGAGCGCTGCGGCGTGGGTTTTCACCGCGAGCGTGCGCAAGGCGCCGTTGGCGACGTAGACGTCGGGATGCAGCGCGGTGTAGTTCCAGCGCAGCCGGCCGCGGCTGAGGAGTCCGCCGGCGATGGCCTCGCTTCCCCGAAACGGTGAGGACATGACCGAATGCTGATGGGGCAGTCCGACAGAACAGCGGTCGTCGTCCCCAAATCGCTCTCAGGGCTGTGGAATTGTGCGAATCACGACCCTGGTGACGATCTCGCGGCAGTCGTCGGCGGCGACCGAGGCTAACGCAAGGGGGCTAGCGCCAACTGGGCAGCCAGATCTCCATGGTCCACGTCGACTGTGAGATCGGGATCCCGGTCAGCACCGGGTAGAGCCAGGCGAAGTTGGTGATCACCAGCGCGACATAGCAACTCACCGCGACCATTCCCAGCGTCCTGCGCTCGGGGTTGCGGGTCGGCTGGTAGAGGATGTCGCCGAGGATCAGCGCGATCGCCATGATCAGGAACGGGGCCATCGGCACCGCGTAGAAGAAGTACATCTGCCGGTCGATGTCGGCGAACCAGGGCAGGAAGCCCGCGCAGTAGCCGACCAGCACGACCGCGTAGCGCCAGTCCCGGCGGACGAACGCCCGCCAGGCCGCATACAGCAGCACCGGCACCGCCAGCCACCACATCGCCGGGGTCCCGACCAGCATCACGGCCTTGACGCACGACGCCGCCCCGCAGCCGGGAACGTTCTGGTTGTCGATCGCGTACAGCACCGGCCGCAGCGACATCGGCCACGTCCACGGCTTGGACTCCCACGGGTGGTGATTGCCCGCGGAGTTCGTCAGCGTGGAGTGGAAGTGATACGCCTTGTAGGTGTAGTGCCACAGCGAGCGGATCGCGTCCGGCGGCTGGAACCACTGCCGCTCGCCGATCGCGTCCCCGACCTCGTAGCGGTTGACCGCGGTCTCCGAGGCGAACCACGGCGCATACGACGCCAGGTAGATCGCCAGCGGGATCAGCCCGAACACGTACGCGCTGGGCCCGAGGTCGCGGCGGATCACCCCGAACCACGGCCGGGGCACCCGGTAGGCGCGGCGGGCCGCGACGTCGAACGCCAGCGACATCAGGCCGAAGAACGCGATGTAGTACAACCCCGACCACTTGGTGGCGAAGGCCAGGCCCAGCAGCACCCCGGCGCCGAAGCGCCACCACCGCACCCCGAGCCGCGGCCCCCACGGCGTCTCGGCGATGCGCCCCTCCAACAGTGCGATGTGCATCCGCTCCCGGACCTGGTCGCGGTCGACGATCAGCGCGCCGAACGCCGCGACCACGAAGACGGTGAGGAAGTTGTCCAGCAGAGCGGTGCGGGCGGCGACGAAGCTGACGCCGTCGGCCACCAGCAGCAGTCCGGCGGTCGCGCCGATCAGGGTCGAGCGGCTGATCCGGCGCACGATGCGCACGACCAGGGCCACCAGGATCACGCCGAACAGCGCGCTGGTGAACCGCCAGCCCACCCCGGTGTAGCCGAACAGCAACTCACCCGCCGCGATCAACTGCTTGCCCAGTGGCGGGTGAACCACCAGGCCGAAACCCGGGTTGTCCTCGACGCCGTAGTTGCGCAGCAACTGCCAGGCCTGCGGCGCGTAGTGCTTCTCGTCGAAGATCGGTGTGCCGGCATCGGTCGGCGAGCCGAGGTTGGCGAAGCGGGTCAGGGCGGCCAGCGCGGTGATGATCGCGGTCGCCGCCCAGCCCTCCAGCCGGTCCACCGGCCCGAAGTCGGCGACCGGCACCAGCGGACCCGGGCTGATGACGGGGACGTGGCGCTGCGGAGCGACGTCATCAGCGATTGTGGTCATCGAAAGCGATCGTAGGCTGTCGGTCATGACAACCGGGCGGCTGATCCTGGGCGCCACCCCGCTCGGTCAACCCGCCGACGCATCGAAACGGCTGGTCGACGCGCTGGCCAGCGCCGATGTGGTGGCCGCCGAGGACACCCGGCGGGCGCGCACCCTGGCGCAGTCGCTGGGAGTGAAGATCGCCGGGCGGGTGGTCAGCCTGTTCGACCAGAACGAGGCGGCCCGGGCACCCGTCCTGGTCGACGAGGTCAAGGCCGGCGCCACCGTGCTGGTGGTCAGCGACGCCGGGATGCCGCTGATCAACGACCCGGGTTACCGGTTGGTGACGGCCTGCGTCGCGGCGGGGCTGCCGGTCTCCTGTCTGCCGGGCCCGTCGGCGGTGACCACCGCGCTGGCGGTCTCCGGGCTGCCGTCGGACCGGTTCTGCTTCGAGGGTTTCGCGCCCCGCAAGCGGTCCGCCCGGCGGGCGTGGCTCGCCGGCCTGGCGGGCGAACCGAGAACCGCGGTGTTCTTCGAGTCGCCGCGCCGGCTGGGGGAGTGTCTGCGCGACGCGGTCGCCGAACTCGGCGACGACCGCCACGCCGTGGTGTGCCGCGAACTGACCAAGGTGCACGAGGAGGTGCGGCGCGGGTCGCTGGCCGAACTGGCGGACTGGGCGGCCGAGGGGGTGCTGGGTGAGATCACCGTGGTGCTGGCCGGTGCCCGGCCGAGCGCGGACCTGCCCACGCTGGTCGCCGCGGTCGACGAGTTGGTCGGCGGCGGCATGCGGGTCAAGGACGCCTGCGCCCGGGTGGTCGACGCGCATCCCGGCGCACCGTCGCGGCGGGAGCTCTACGACGCGGTGCTGCGCTCGCGGGATACGTAGCCGACGATCGGCGCCGCCTTGTGCAGGCATTCCTGCCACTCCGCGGCCGGATCGGAGTCGGCGGTGATCCCGCCGCCGACGCCCAGGACCGCGCCGCCGTGCGCATCGAACTCGACCGTGCGGATCGCGACGTTGAGTTCGGTGCCGGCGATCGGCGAGGCCAGCCCGATGGTGCCGCAGTACACCCCGCGCCGTCGTGGTTCCCATCGCGAAAGGAGCTGCCGGGCACGGATCTTCGGTGTTCCGGTGACCGACGCGGGTGGGAACGACGCGGCCAGCACCGATGAGTTCGGTACCGAGGCGGGCACCCGGGCGCCCACCGTCGACACCAGATGCCACACCCCGGGCGCGGGCCGCACGGTCAGCAGTTCGGCAACGGTGACGGTGCCGACGTCGGCGATGCGGCCCAGGTCGTTGCGCACCAGGTCGACGATCATGATGTTCTCCGCGACATCCTTGACCGAGGCGCGCAGGTCGGCCGGCGCGGTGTGCAACGGCGCGGTCCCCTTGATCGGGCTGGACACCACGTCGTCACCGCGGCGCCGCAGGAACAACTCCGGTGACAGCGACGCCACCGCGCCCCAGTCGCCGGCCAGGTAGGCCCCGCGCGCCGGTGCGGTGCGGGCCGCCGCGTCGGCGAAGAAGTCCAGCGTCGAGCCGTCCACCGTGCCGGTGAACTGGGTGCACACGCAGGCCTGGTAGATCTCCCCGGCGCCGATCGCCTCCAGGCAGGACCGCACCCCGTACTGGTGCTGATCGTAATCCGGCTCAGCCCAGTCGATTTCCCACTCCAACCGGGGCGGGGCGGCGACCAGCGCTGCGGTGATCCAGCCGGGAAGCATTGCGCCGGTGAGGCTCTCGTACCACCAACAGCCTTCGTGGTCGAGGCGCAGCACGCAGTCGGTCCAGCCGCCGGCGGCCTCGGGCACCCGCGGCGGGTGTCCGTCCGCGTCGGCGTCGGGATAGGACAGGTAGCCGATCCACCCGCCGCCCACCGCGTCTCGGCGCCCACCGGGTACCGCGTCGAACACCTCGGCGGGATCGACCGGCCGCACCGCGACGCTCGGGGCGATCACCGCGGCGGAGCCGAACCAGTCGCCCGTCAGCGCGGCCGGGGGCGGCAGCTCGCGGTCGCGCGTCGCCGCAGCCACGGCGCGCAGCACGTCGGCTACGGTGCCGACGGCCCCGAGCCGCTCGATGCGCATCGCCCTAGCCTGACGGGTGGCGCGGGCATAACGCAAAGGGAACGCAAAGGGCTCAGCGGCTGATCTCCCGGCGGACGGTGACCGAGGCGAGTTTCTCCGGATTGCGCATCGCGTAGAAATTGGCGATCTTGCCCTCGATCACCTCGATGGTGAACACGCTGTCCGGCCGCTCATCGCGGTACACGATCACGGCCGGTGAGCTGTTGTAGGTGGCCGCCTGAATCCGGTACTCGGCGCCGGCCCGGCTGAACAGCCCGATCAGCAGCCTGGCCACCTTCGCAGAACCGAGCACCGGCCGCCGGGCCGCCTTGGCCTTGCCGTCGCTGTCGGAGGTGAACACCACGTCGGGCGCCAGCATCGCCATCAGGCCCTCGATGTCCCCGGTGGCCGCGGCGGTCAGGAAGCGCACCGTGATCTGTTCGGACTGCCGGGCGTCGACGGGCTCGAAGCGCTTGCGCCGGGACTGCACGTGCTCGCGGGCCCGGTGCGCCATCTGACGCACCGCCGCCGTCGACTTGCCGACCGCGTCGGCGATCTCGTCGTGGCTGAAGCCGAACACCTCGCGCAGCACGAACACCGCGCGTTCGTCCGGGCTCAGGGTCTCCAGCACCACCAGCATCGCCATCGACACCGATTCGGCCAGCACCACGTCGGCCGAGGCGTCCCGGTCGTCGAGCAGCAGCGGCTCCGGCAGCCACGGTCCGACGTACTGCTCGCGCCGGCGGGCCTCGGCACGCAGCGTGTTCAGCGCCTGCCGGGTGACGAGCTGGGCGAGGTACGCCTTGGTGTCGCGTACCCCGTCCAGATCGACGGTGGCCCAACGCAGATAGCTGTCCTGCAGTACGTCGTCGGCCTCGGTCGCCGAGCCGAGGATTTCGTAGGCGATCGTGAACAGCAGCGGCCGCAGCAGGGTGAACCGGTCGGCGTGCTCGTCGGCGTGCGGATCCGGGTGATTCACGAGGTGCGCACCGCCTCGCCGGCCACCCGCCGGCCGCCCTTGAACCAGAACGCCGAGCCCGGCTTGCGGGCCTCCCGGCGCATCCCGGCAACCGTGCCCTTGCACACCGCCTCCTTCAACTGCGCTGCGGCCCGGCCGCTGATGTAGAGCGGCATCGCGGTGTCGTTCTTGTGCGCCAGCTGGATGATGCCCGCGCCGCGGCCGAGGCTGATGCACTGGCCGGTGAAGGCCTGGTCGATCGGGGAGGGCCGGTCGCCGGCAATCCGGGCCAGCACGGTGTTGGCGGCCTGGGCGCCAAGCGGGATCGCGGCCTGGCAGCTCATCCGCAGCGGTTCATCCGACGGGGCCGCGGCATCCCCGGCCGCCACGATGCGCTCGTCGTCGACGCTGGTCAGCGTCTCGTCGGTGAGCAGCCTGCCGACCGCGTCGGTGCGCAGTCCGGACCGGGCGGCCAGGTCAGGAACGCCGAACCCGGCGGTCCAGATCGTCACGAAGCTCGGCAGCCGCCTGCCGTCCTGCAGGGTCACCGCGTCGGCGGCGACGGCGGTGACCGTCGCGCCCGGCCCGTCGACGATCTCGACGCCGAGCCTGCGCAACCGCCGGGCCACCGAGCGGCGACCGCCGGTGGACAGGTACGGCCCGAGCACCGATCCGCACACCAGGGTGACGATGCGGCCCTGCTCGGCGAGTTCGGCCGCGGTCTCGATGCCGGTGGGACCCGCGCCCACCACGCACACCGGTGCGCCGTGGTGCAGGTCGTCCAGAGCGGCGCCCAGCCGTTGCGCCTGCTCCAATTCGGCTATCGGATAAGCGAATTCGTCGACGCCCGGGATGGCGGACTGTGCCGATCCGCTGCCCACGGCGTAGATCAGATAGTCGTAGTGCAGCGGCGCGCCGTCGAACAGCAACACCCGCCGGTCCGCGGGGTCGATGCGGGTGGCGGCGTCGACGACGAGTTCGATGCCGGGACCCAGGATCTCGGCGTAGGAGACCAGCGCGTCGTCCGAGCCGGTGACCCGCTGGTGCAGCCGGATCCGCTCGACGAAGTCCGGGCGGGGATTCACCAGGGTGATGTCGACGTCGGGTCGCAGCCGCAGATGGTTGGCCGCTATCACGCCGGCGTATCCACCACCGATGACCACGACGCGGGTCCTGTGCTCACTCATCACATCTCTCCTTTGAGGTCGGTTGAGCCGTTCGACCTCGAGACACCCCAGATGCTCTGAATGTGACTCTACGTGATGCAGGTCACTCGACCTGATGGCGCGGGAAGACACCGGCGGGCGCGGGCAGCGGTGTGCCCGGCGCGATGCGGACGCCGACGGCGGTGAAGTCGCGCCGCGCCTCGTCCTGGCCGAGCAGGTCGAGCAGCTTGGCCGCCGCCGCGGGCATCACTGGCTGCACCAGCAGCGCCGCGATGCGCACCACCTCGAGCGTCACGTACAGCACCGTGCGGAAGCGGTCCTGGTCGGCGGCCGCCCCGGACTTGCGCAGCACCCACGGCTCCTGCGCGGAGAAGTATCGGTTGGCCGCCCCGAGCATCGACCAGATCGCCTCCAGGGCCAGGTGCATGGCGGGGACGTCGAAATGCGCGCGCACCTTGGCCAGCAGTTCGTCGGCCAGCGCGAGCAACTCGCGGTCGGCGTCGGTGAAGCCGGCCGGCTCCGGAACCCGGGCGTCGAGATTCTTGTTGACCATCGACAGTGAGCGCTGGGCCAGGTTGCCGAACTCGTTGGCGAGGTCGGCGTTGATCCGGCCGATGATGGCGTCCTCGCTGTAGCTGCCGTCCTGGCCGAACGGCACCTCGCGGAGCAGGAAGTAGCGCACCTGGTCGAGGCCGAACGCATCGATCAGCGCGAACGGGTCCACCACATTACCTACCGACTTGCTCATCTTCTCGCCGCTGTTGAGCAGGAAGCCGTGCACGAAAACCCTTCGGGGCAGCTCGATTCCGGCCGACATCAAGAACGCCGGCCAGTACACGGTGTGGAACCGGATGATGTCCTTGCCGATCATGTGCAGATCGGCGGGCCAGTACTTGCGGAACGACTCGGAGTCCGTGTCCGGGAAGCCGGCGCCGGTCAGGTAGTTCGTCAGCGCATCCACCCAGACGTACATGACGTGGTCGGGGTGGCCCGGCACCGGCACGCCCCAGTCGAAGGTGGTCCGCGAGATCGACAGGTCGCGCAGGCCACCGGAGACGAAGCTGACCATCTCGTTGCGGCGGACGTCGGGACCGATGAACTCGGGATGCGCCTCGTAGTGGGCCAGCAGCCGCTCGGCGTACGCCGACAGCCGGAAGAAGTAGGTCTGTTCCTCGGTCCACGTGACCGGGGTGCCGGTCTCCACCGAGTACCTGTTGCCGTCGGCGCGTGTCTCGAGTTCGTCCTCGGTGAAGAAGCGTTCGTCGCGCACCGAGTACCAGCCCGAGTACGAGTCGAGGTAGATGTCGCCCGCGGCGTCCATCCGCTTCCAGATCTCGATCGACGCGTCGACGTGGTCGGCGTCGGTGGTGCGGATGAAGCGGTCGAACGACGCGCCCAGCTTCTCCTGCATGGCCTGGAAGGCGTCGGAGTTGCGCCGCGCCAGCTCGGCGGTGGGCAGGCCCTCGGCGGCCGCGGTCTGCGCCATCTTCAGCCCGTGTTCGTCGGTACCGGTGAGGTAGCGCACGTCGAAGCCGTCGAGCCGCTTGAAGCGCGCGATGGCGTCGGTGGCGATGTATTCGTAGGCGTGCCCGATGTGCGGCGCGCCGTTGGGGTAGGCGATCGCGGTGGTGATGTAGAACGGCGTCTTCTGGCTCATCTCGGAAATCACCTTATGGTGTTGCGGTGGGTTCACAGCGTCCGGCACCGCCGCCACCAGAGCCGTTGACCCCGTTGATCGATGCGCACACCCACCTGGACGCCTGCGGGGCCCGGGATGCCGTTGACGTGCGGGCCATGCTGGACCGGGCCGAGGCCGTCGGGGTGCTCGCGGCCGTGACGATCGCCGACGACCTCGATGCGGCCCGCTGGGCCGTGCAGGCCGCCGACTGGGATCCGCGGGTGTACGCCGCGGTGGCGCTGCACCCGACCCGGGCTCACGCGCTGACCGACGCCGCGCGCGCCGAGATCGAGGCGCTCGCCGCGCACCCGCGGGTGGTCGCCATCGGCGAGACCGGCATGGACCTGTACTGGCCCGGCCGGCTCGACGGCTGCGCCCGGCCGGCGCAGCAACGCGAGTCCTTCGCCTGGCACATCGAGCTGGCCAAACGCACGGGCAAACCGCTGATGATCCACAACCGCGACGCCGACGCCGAGGTGCTCGACGTCCTGGCCGCCGAGGGCGCCCCGGAGACGGTCATCTTCCACTGTTTCTCGTCGGGCCCGGAGATGGCGCGCACCTGCGTGGACGCCGGCTGGGTGCTGAGCCTGTCCGGCACCGTGAGCTTCCGCAACGCCCATGACCTGCGGGCGGCCGCCGCGCTGGTCCCTCCCGACCAGCTGCTGGTGGAGACCGACGCGCCGTTTCTGACCCCGCACCCCTACCGCGGTGCGCCCAACGAGCCGTACTGCCTGCCGTACACGGTGCGGGCCCTCGCCGAGGTCGTGGACCGTCCCGCCGACCTGGTGGCGGCCCAGTCCGCGGCGACGGCCCGGCGGGTGTACGGACTGGCTGACCAGCAAACTAATGCTCTCTAAGGGTCTGTTGAGACCGGCCGGGCCGGGTTGCCCGGACCCAGTACGGTTCGTTACCGTCTTGTGATCGAGGGGGCCTGTGAATCTTCAGCCCCCGCATTGATTTTTTGCCTCGCTTTTGTCGGGAGAGTCGGGACTTAGCACCTTGAACGCGTTGATCAAGCTCCAGCATTCGTCGTCACCTGTTTTCCGCGTCCTGCTCGCCGCCCTGCTGCTGGCGCTGGCGGGGGCCGGGGCCTACGCCGTCACGGCCCGCAAGACCGTGACCCTCGAGGTGGACGGCGCCCAGATGAAGGTCACCACGATGAAGTCACGGGTGCTCGACATCGTCCAGGAGAGCGGCTTCTCCGTCGCCGACCGCGACGACCTCTTCCCGGCCGGCGACCAGACCGTGCACGACGCCCAGACCATCGTGCTGCGGCGCAGCCGTCCGCTGCAGATCTCGCTGGACGGCCAGGACCCCAAGCAGGTGTGGACCACCGCCTCCACCGTCGACGAGGCGCTGGCCCAGCTGTCGATGACCGACACCGCGCCGGCCGCGGCCTCCCGGGGCAGCCGCCTGCCGCTGGAGGGGATGGCGCTGCCGGTCGTCAGCGCCAAGACCGTGCAGATCAACGACGGCGGCGCCGTCAGCACCGTGCATCTGGCCGCACCCAACGTGGGTGCGCTGCTGGCCGCCGCCGGCGTGCCGCTCGAGCAGCGCGACGCCGTGGTGCCCACGGCGTCGTCGCCGGTGATCGCGGGCATGCAGATCCAGGTCACCCGGATACGGATCGAGAAGGTGACCCAGCAGGTGCCGCTGGCGCCGGTGGCCCGCCGCATCGAGGACCCCACCATGAACATGAGCCGCCAGGTCGTCGAGGACCCCGGAACCCCCGGCCTGCAGGACGTGACCTTTGCTGTGGCGAAGGTCAACGGTGTGGAGACCGGTCGGCTGCCCGTTGCCAACACCGTCGTCGTCCCGGCCCGCGACTCGGTTCTGCGGGTCGGCGCCAAGCCGGGCACCGAGGTTCCGCCGGTGACCAACGGCGCCATCTGGGATGCCATTGCCAGGTGCGAATCGGGCAACAACTGGGCGATCAACACCGGAAACGGCTATTACGGCGGCGTCCAATTCGACCAGAACACCTGGGAACGACAGGGCGGGCTGCGGTATGCTAGCCGGGCCGATCTGGCGACCAGAGAAGAACAGATTGCGATTGCTACGGTCACGCAGCAGCGACAGGGTTGGGGGGCGTGGCCGGTGTGCGGAAGGGGGGCAGGGTGACGATCCGCCTTCTGGGCCGCACCGAGATCAGGAACCTGGCCAAAGAGCTTGACTTCAAACCCCGCAAATCGCTGGGCCAGAACTTCGTCCACGACGCCAACACAGTGCGACGCATCGTCTCGGCCTCGGGGGTGAACAAGGCGGACCACGTGCTCGAGGTCGGCCCCGGCCTGGGATCGCTGACGCTGGCACTGCTGGACCGCGGCGCGCGGGTGACAGCCATCGAGATCGACCCGGTCCTCGCGCAGCGGCTGCCCAGGACCATCGCCGAGCACTCACACAGCGAGATCCACCGGCTGACCGTGCTCAACCGCGACATCCTCGGCATCGCGCAGTCCGACCTGGCCGAACCGCCGACCGCGGTGGTGGCCAACCTGCCGTACAACATCGCCGTGCCCGCCCTGTTGCACCTGCTCGCCGAGTTCCCCTCCATCCGGACCGTGATGGTGATGGTGCAGGCCGAGGTCGCCGAGCGGCTGGCCGCCGAGCCGGGCGGCAAGGAGTACGGCGTGCCCAGCGTCAAGGTGCGGTTCTTCGGCAAGGTCCGCCGCTACGGCATGGTGTCGCCGACGGTGTTCTGGCCGATCCCGCGGGTCTACTCCGGCCTGGTCCGCATCGACCGCTACGAGACGTCCGCCTGGCCCACCGACGCCGGCTTCCGCGAAAAGGTGTTCAACCTGATCGACGTGGGATTCGCACAGCGCCGCAAGACCGCCCGCAACGCTTTCCTGGGGTGGGCCGGTTCCGGCAACGAGTCGGCCTCGCGCCTGCTGGCCGCCAGCATCGACCCGGCCCGTCGCGGCGAGACGCTGACGATCGCCGATTTCGTGCGGCTCTACCAGCGTTCCGCGGATGCGCTGCCCGCCGACACCGCGCCGGACTCCGCTCAGGTGCTCTGAGCGCTGCGCCGAACGGCGTCCGCGAGGTGCTGCACCATATCGGTGCACGACCCGTAGCGCCGGTCCGGGTCCTTGGCGATCGCCCGCGCCAGCGCCAGGTCGAAAGCCTTGGAGTAGCCGGGAATTCGGTGTGAGATCTCTGGCGGCGGCGAGTTGAGGTGGGCATCGATCAGTGCGGTCGCGTTGTCGGCCGGAAACGGCGCGTGCCCGGTGAGCACTTCCAATGCCGTGCATGCCAGCGCATACTCGTCGGTGGCCGCCTGGGGGAGCCTGCCCTGCAACAACTCCGGTGCCGCGTACGGTAGCGAGGCCAGCACACGGGTGGGCCGGTGCCAGACGTCCTCGGCCAGCACGTAGGCCGCGCCGAAGTCGATCAGGACGGCGCCGCCACGCGAGAAATCTTGGTGCACAAGGATATTCGTCGGTTTAACGTCGCTGTGGACGATGCCGCGGCGGTGCGCGTCATCGAGCGCCTCGGCGACCTGGGCCAGCGCCTGCAGCCGAATCTCCAACGACGGGAGGTGTGCGGCGTTGCCGCCGTCGACGTACTGCATCGCCAGCCAGTAAGCGCCATGGTCGTACACCCGCACCACATGCGGATGGGTCAATTGCTCCACGATCCGGAACTCCCGGGCCAGCCGCGCGGTGCTGTGCCGATCGCGGTGCTCCTCGTCGAGCACCTTCAGCGCCACCACCCCGGTTCCCTCGGCGCGGTGCGCCCGGTAGACGGCGGCCTCCCCGCCGCGCCCGAGCAGTGCCTCGATCCGATAGCCGTCGACCTGCCCGCCCGGTTGCACCACCCCTTCGACATTAGAGTCGCCGGTCGTGCGGATCGGGTGAATGCGCCGCGGCACGTTACTCTCGTGCGGTGTCTCCGTCCGACGGCAACACCGCGCCCGAATGGGTACCGACGGGGTCGGTGACGGTGCGGGTGCCCGGCAAGGTCAACCTCTTCCTCGGGGTGGGGGACCGGCGCCCCGACGGCTATCACGAACTGACCACCGTCTTCCATGCCGTTTCCCTGGTCGACGAGGTCACCGTCCGGCACGCCGACGTGCTGTCGCTGCGCACGGTCGGGGAGGGCGCTGAGGAGTTGCCCGACGACGAGCGCAACCTGGCTTGGCAGGCCGCGGTGCTGATGGCCGAGCACGTCGGGCGCGGACCCGATGTGGAGATCACCATCGAGAAGTCCATCCCGGTGGCCGGCGGCATGGCGGGCGGGAGCGCCGATGCCGCCGCGGTTCTGGTGGCGATGAACAACCTGTGGGAGTTGGGGGTTCCCCGCCGCGACCTGCACGCGCTGGCCGCCGAACTCGGCAGCGACGTTCCGTTCGCGCTGCACGGTGGCACCGCGCTCGGCACCGGCCGCGGCGAGGAGCTGGCCACCGTGCTGGCCCGCAGCACCTTCCACTGGGTGCTGGCGTTCGGCAACTCGGGCCTGTCCACCGCGAAGGTCTACGGCGAGCTGGACCGGCTCCGCGAATCCGGCACGTCCTCGCAGCTCACCGATCCGGAGCCGCTGCTGACTGCCCTGGCGGGCGGGGAACCGCGGGAACTGGCGCCGCTGCTGGGCAATGATCTGCAGCCGGCAGCGCTGAGTCTCGACCCGGACCTGCGCCGTACGCTGCGGGCGGGCACCGAGGCGGGAGCGCTGGCCGGCATCGTTTCCGGGTCCGGTCCGACATGTGCGTTCCTGTGCGCCTCGGCCGCAGCGGCGGTGGACATCGGCATCGAACTGGCCGGCGCCGGGGTATGCCGGACGGTGCGGGTGGCCAGCGGACCGGTGCACGGCGCCCGGGTGGTGCCGGAGTAGACCGCTGAGTTCGCGGGCCTGGCCAGGGTCAGCAAATGTGACGCGGCACTCAAAACTCGCGAAAGTTTGGTAAGAACTTAAGGGAAGTTTAAGATGGGCCGCGGTGATGAATAGC
Organism: Mycobacterium sp.; assembly: GCA_020438785.1. Taxonomy (GTDB): domain Bacteria; phylum Actinomycetota; class Actinomycetes; order Mycobacteriales; family Mycobacteriaceae; genus Mycobacterium. Next base: position 19,003 of record JAGQTW010000069.1, read on the forward strand.
GGCCAGAACCTGCACGCTTGCGGATCGCCCACCGGCCTCGACGGTGGGCGATGGTCGGTTGACGGCCCATGCCGCCGAGCTCCCGGTTCGACCCATCTGGGCAACGTTGCCGGTGCATCACCTGTTCGAGACCGAACCGCTCCTGACTCCCACTGGCGTGCCTCCCCCGCGGGGCGCACCGGCGGGTGGAGCATTACATCCCGGACCTGCGCGCCGTCCCCGACGCCGCTGAGCCAGCTCCGCATGCCGAGGAGGTCGTCGTGAGCCGTTTCACCGACAAGATGTTCCACAACGCCAGGATCAGCAC
>JAGQTW010000490.1 GCA_020438785.1 Mycobacterium sp.
GGCGGTTGGCGAACCGGCGCTCGTCGCGCAGCCGCGCGACGTGGAACTCGATGTCGTGGGCGGGATCGCCACCGGCGATGAAGTGCACCGACAACGCGCTCGGCGGCAGGTCGTGCACCAGGGAACGGGTGGCGGCGACGAACGCCTGCGCCATCAGCTGCCCGCCGAACGTCCGGACCGGATTCTTCCGCGGATGGGCCCCGGTGAACACGTCGTCGCCGACCGGGATGAGTTCGAGTATCGCCAGCAGGTCAGCAAGATCCGACGTGCTACCTCCGAGTGGCACGCGCAACCTCTCCCAACGGCTAGTGGTCGTCCTCCCCGATGCGGTGGACATGAATCAGATTCGTCGAGCCTACTGTGCCCGGCGGCGCACCCGCGACGATGACCACGAGGTCACCGCGCTTGTAGCGGCCCAGGGTCAGCAGCGAGTGGTCCACCTGGCGGATCATGTCGTCGGTGGTTTCCATGTGCGGCACGATGAAGGTCTCGGTTCCCCAGGTCAGCGCCAGCTGGCTGCGGACCTCCGGCAACGCGGTGAAGGCCAGCAATGGCAGCGGGGTGTGCAGCCGGGCCAGCCGCCGGACGGTGTCGCCCGAGGAGGTGAACGCCACCAGGGCCTTGGCGTCGAGGCGCTCCCCGATGTCGCGGGCGGCATAGGACAGGACGCCGCGCTTGGTGCGCGGCACATGGGTCAGCGGCGGGGCGGCGGTCGAGTTCTCCTCCACCGCGCAGACGATGCGCGACATCGTCCGCACCGCCTCCAGCGGGAACTGACCGACCGAGGTCTCACCCGAGAGCATCACCGCGTCGGCGCCGTCCATCACGGCGTTGGCGACGTCGGAGGCCTCGGCACGGGTGGGCCGGGAGTTCTCGATCATCGACTCCAGCATCTGGGTGGCGACGATCACCGGTTTGGCGTTCTCACGGGCGATCTGGATGGCCCGCTTCTGAACCAGCGGGACCTCCTCCAACGGCAGTTCGACGCCGAGGTCACCGCGGGCCACCATGACACCGTCGAACGCCAGCACGATGGCTTCGAGGTTGTCGATCGCCTCCGGCTTCTCCAGCTTGGCGATCACCGGAACGCGCCGGGCCACCCGATCCATCACGGCGTGCACCAGTTCGATGTCGGCCGGCGAACGGACGAACGACAGCGCGACCAGATCGACGCCGAGTCGCAGCGCGAACTCCAGATCCTGGACGTCCTTCTCCGACATCGCCGGCACCGAGACGTTCATGCCCGGCAGTGAGAGGCCCTTGTTGTTGCTGACCGGACCGCCCTCGGTGACCATGCACACCACGTCGTCGCCGTCGATGTGCTCGACGACCAGGGCGAGGTTGCCGTCGTCGATCAGCAGGCGATCCCCCGGCTGGGCGTCCCGGGCCAACTGCTTGTAGGTGGTCGAAACCCGGTCGTGGGTGCCGACGCAGTCCTCGACGGTGATGCGGACCGTCTCACCGTTGACCCACTCGGTGGACCCCTCCGCGAACCGCCCCAGTCGGATCTTCGGCCCCTGCAGATCGGCCAGGATGCCGACCGCGCGACCGGTGGCATCGGAGGCCTTGCGCACCCGGGCGTAGGCGACCTCATGGTCGGCGTAGTCACCGTGGCTGAAGTTCAGCCGGGCGACGTCCATGCCGGCATCGACCAGGGCCTTGACCATCTCTTCGGAGGCAGTGGCCGGGCCGAGGGTACAGACGATCTTGCCGCGTCTAGTCACGGCGCCCCAGCATAGTCCTGGCAGTCAGCCCACTCGGCGGTTGCACAACCCGGGTCCACGTTGCTCATCGCGGCCACACCTTCGAGTCGCCGGGCGTTCACTCAGACCACAGCCAGCGGAAGCTGATTGGGCCGTACCGGTTCGGGCAGATCCGATTCGCCCATCAGGTAGGCGTCCACGGCGTGCGCGGCGGCGCGGCCTTCGGCGATCGCCCATACCACCAACGAGGCACCGCGGTGGGCATCGCCGCACACGAACACCCCGGGCGCGGAGGTCTGCCAGTCCGAGCCACAGGTGATCACCCCGCGGCGGCTGAGTGTGATACCAAGCTCGTCGAGCAGGGTCATGCGCTCAGCCCCCTCGAAACCGATGGCGAGCAGCGCCAGGTCGCAGGGGATCTCCATGGAGGCGCCCACCGGTGTGATGATGCGGCGGCCGTCGGGATCGCGGACCACCCTCACCTCGGCGATCTCCAGGGCCCGCAGTCTGCCCTCGGAGTCACCGAGGAAGCGCTGCACCGCCACCTCGTAGTGCCGGGCACCGCCCTCGGCATGCGCGGGCGAGGTCCGCAGCACCAACGGCCAGGTCGGCCACGGCGAGGTGACGTCGTCGCGGAATTCGGGCGGTTGCGGGTTGTAGTCCAGTTGCGTCACCGAGGCGGCGCCCTGGCGATGGGCCGTGCCCAGGCAGTCCGCGCCGGTGTCGCCACCGCCGATGATCACCACATGCCTGCCGGCGGCCGTGATGTGCGACGGCCCGTCGCCCTCGCATTCCCGGTTGGCCGGCACCAGATGGTCCATCGCCAGGTGAACGCCGGCCAGGTTTCTGCCCTCCACTTCTGTGTCGCGGGCCCGGAGCGCACCGACCGCGAGCACCACCGCGTCGAAGCGGTGCCGTAGTTCGTCGACGGACAGGTCGACACCGACCTCACAGTCTGTGACGAAACGCGTTCCCTCGGCGCGCATCTGGGCCAACCGCTGGTTGAGCGTCGCCTTCTCCAACTTGTATTCGGGAATGCCGTAGCGCAGCAGGCCGCCGAGGCGGTCATCGCGCTCGTAGACGGTCACATGGTGGCCCGCACGGGTGAGCTGTTGGGCCGCGGCCAAACCCGCCGGACCGGAGCCCACCACCGCCACCGAGCGGCCGGTGCCGATCGCGGCCGGTTGCGGTTCGACGATGCCCAACCGCCAGGCCTGGTCGGCGATGGTGTTCTCGATCCGCTTGATGGT
>JAGQTW010000070.1 GCA_020438785.1 Mycobacterium sp.
CGGCATCGAGAAGATCGTCCGCGATCTGCGGGTGCACCGAATCCTGGAGGGCACCAACGAAATCATGCGCGTGGTGATCGGGCGGGCCGAAGCCGCGGCCGCCCGCGCCCGCGTGTCGGCATAGGAGGAACTCCGATGAGCACAGTCGCCTTCCTCGGGTTGGGCAACATGGGCGGCCCGATGGCCGCGAACCTGGTCACGGCCGGCCACACCGTGCGCGGTTTCGACCCGGTGGCCGCCGCGCAGCAGGCCGCCCGCGACAGCGGCGTGAGCGTGTTCGACAGCGGCGCCGATGCGGTGACGCAGGCCGACGTCGTGATCACCATGCTGCCCAACGGGGCACTGGTGAAGCGGTGCTACGACGAGGTGCTGCCCGCCGCGGCGAAGGGCGCGCTGTTCATCGACAGCTCCACCATCGCCGTCGACGACGCCCGCGACCTGCACCGGCTCGCCGCCGACAAGGGCTTCGCCCAGCTGGACGCGCCGGTGTCCGGCGGGGTCAAGGGCGCCGTCGCGGGCACGCTGGCGTTCATGGTGGGCGGTGAGGCGGATGCACTCGAACGGGCGCAGCCGGTGCTGGAACCCATGGCGGGCAAGGTGATTCACTGCGGATCCTCCGGCGCGGGCCAGGCCGCCAAGCTGTGCAACAACATGGTGCTGGCCGTGCAGCAGATCGCGGTCGGTGAGGCGTTCGTGCTGGCCGAGAAGCTCGGCCTGTCGGCCCAGTCGCTGTTCGACGTGATCACCGGCGCCACCGGCAACTGCTGGGCGGTGCACACGAACTGTCCGGTGCCGGGCCCGGTTCCGACCTCACCGGCCAACAACGCATTCAAGCCCGGCTTCGCGACCGCGCTGATGAACAAGGACCTCGGCCTGGCGATGGACGCGGTGACCTCGACGGGCGCCTCGGCACCCCTGGGCACCCACGCCGCCGAAATCTATGCCCAATTCGCCGAGGACCACGCCGACCTGGATTTCAGCGCGGTCATCGAACTGCTGCGCAGGAACTGAAAGCCTGCTAGGCCGCCAAGCGATCAGGGACCGACGCCTGCCTTCACAGTAAGCAGGAAGAAGATGATCGCCCACAGGCTGTTGATCCCCAGAACCAGGGCGATGCCCTTGATGTCGGTCGCCGACGGTCGTGGAGACGGAGGCGATTTCAGCTACCAGCGCAGGATCGGGTTGGCGTAGTACGGCATCGTGACAAAGCTCATCACGAGGCTGGACAACAGGTTTCCCACCAGCATCGCCAGCCAGAACGGCATGTGTAGCGGCGTTGTCAGCAGGGTCAGCAGCACGACGGTCGGATACAGCCCCAGCCAGACGGCGATCGATGTCTTGAAGTCTGATGGCGGCTGTGCATTCGAGCCGTCGAATGTGAACCAGTTGCCGAATGACTGGTCGATCTTGCGGAGCTGGTAGTCGCCGAAGTGTGCCTCTTCGAGGAGTGCGTGCCGCCGGGACGAGGTCAACCAGGCCTCGAGATGTTCTGCGGTGTCGAACCGATACACCGTCGTCCATTCCTCCTGCACGCCTGTGATCGGCCGGAACACCTCCGAACCCCTGAACCCCGGGAAGGCGCTCTCCGCCTTCGCCATCTTTTGGCGCCAGGCCAGGAATGCATCAACCTGATCCTCGGCAATGCGGTTCGTCACCACAGCCGTCACCAGCGGGTCGGTGATCTCACCACCCTGGGAGATCACCTGTTGGGTGGCGGGCCCATCGAAGAGATCGGCCGCCTCATCGAGAAGCTTTTGCCGGATCGCACTGTCGAGCCAGTTCCGCAGGTGCAGGGTCGAGTCGAACTTGTAGACGATCACCCAGTCGGGCTGAATGCCGTTGGGCGGCTTCACCTCCGCGCTACGGTAGCCGGGGAATCGCGCGGCCGCGGCGGTGATCTTGTGTTCCCACGCCAGGTAGTCGTCTCGGCGCTCCTCGTGAATCCGCCGTCCGATGATCAGCATTGCCGCCCCGGAATCCGGTGGCACCGTGCCCGTGGACAACCGTCACCTCTCATTCATTCTGATCGCACTCGCGCCTGCGTATCGATAACGCGGACATCACGGATGTGATCGATGCGCGAATCGACTGTAGGGCGATCCGGGGACTCTCGGGCCGAAAGGTCGGGAGTGCCGAATGGCCGCCCTTCCGGCGTGTCGCGCTCCTATACTCAGCGTCACCGACCCACCGGGTCGGCTGCGTCTTGGAGGACAAGTGCGATGACCATTGCGGCTCGGCTTCTCGAGGTCATCGACCGCGATATCCTGCCGTTGACGGAAAGTGCTGTCGCCAAGGGCAACAAAGTCTTCGGCGCCGCGATCCTGCGCAAGGTCGACCTATCTCTGGTGATCGCGGGCACCAACGAGGAGACCGTCAACCCGTTGTGGCACGGCGAGATAGACGCGCTCAATCGCTTCTACCAACTGTCCGATCGCCCAGATAGTCGAAACCTGATCTTTCTGGCAACGCACGAACCCTGCCCGATGTGCATGTCGGCGATCACCTGGGCCGGCTTCGACAACTTCTACTATTTGTTCAGCCACGAGGAGTCGCGGGATGCGTTCGCCATCCCGCACGATCTGAGGATTCTCCGGGAGGTGTTCGGGCTGGAGCCCGGCGGTTATCGGCACCACAACTCCTATTGGTCGGCATACTCCATTCCCGACCTGGCAGACTCGGAGCCCGAGCCGCTTCAGGCCGAACTTCGAGAGCGAAGCCTGCGGATTCGGGCGCGCTATGACGCGCTGTCGAAGGAGTATCAGGAGTCCAAACACACCAACGACATCCCGCTGCGCTGAGCTACCGCAACGACAGCACATCAATTCCGCGCGACCCGCTCCGAACTCCGACCCGTCAGGGCATCATGTCGTCAAGCTGAATGAGGCGCGAGCGTTTTCGGGCCGGCTTGGGGGGACATCATGGACGACCCGATCGCTGACGTTGACATCGTCTTCCTCAGCGGCGCCATCACCACCCTGGACAACACCAAACCCGAGGTCGAAGCGGTTGCCGTCCGGGACGGCAGGTTCGTTGCAGTCGGCAGCAATGCCGAGGTACGTGCGCATGCCGGGGACGCGACGCGGGTGGTGGACCTGGGCGGTCGCCGGGTCGTACCCGGACTCATCGACGCGCACTGCCACCCAGTAGAGACACTCTGGATGAAGGACGACTGGGTCGACGCCCGATATCCCGGGACCGACTCGGTGGCCACCACCCTGGACAAGCTGCACGAGCGCGCGGCGGCAACCCCTGGGGGCGAATGGATCTTCGTGGCCTGCGTCTCCGCCAGCGAGAACAAGTTCGTCGAGAAGCGCCTGCCCACCCGATCGGAGTTGGACGCCGCGGCGCCGGACAATCCAGTGATCCTGGGCAACGGCACGCACATGGCAATAGTCAACACAGCCGCCATACAGGTGCTGGGCATCGAGAACGGGCAGACGCAACTACCAAAGGGCGGCACGGTGCTGCTCGACGATCACGGGAACCCCACCGGGGTGATCACCGACGGCTTCGCCGACATTCCGAGCGCGCCGCAGCAGAGCGAGATCGCGGGATATCTCAGTCGAGGCATCCCGGAGTTCTGGAATCAATACGGCTACACCTCCATGCTTGCGATAACCCCTCATCAGGTGGTTCCAGCCGTTCAGGCAGCCAGCACCAACCGGATACCGCCCAACATCCGGTACTCGGTCTCGGTCTGGGCGGCGCCCAACGGCCAGGGCTTCCCCGATGATCTCAATGACTTCGAGATGCCAGCCGGATCAAATCCGGACTATTTCAAGTTCATCGGCATCAAGGCATGGATCGACGGCGAAAACGACTGCCGGACTGGCTACATGTATGAGCCCTACCTCGGTCACTTCGACATCGACCCGCCGGGCGGGCGGGGCACGTTGGTCACCCCGCAGGACCAGGCCGACGCTTTCGCCGACCTCGCGGATGCAAACGGCCGGATCGCCATGCTGCACTGCTCGGGTGACGCGGCGGTCGACATCGGATTGAGCGCCTACGAGCATTCGGCCAGTTCCTCCTCGCGGAACGTGACCATCCGCCGCATCGAACATTTCGGAATGTTCCAACTGAGGGAAACCCAGCTCGCACGTGCGAAAAGCCTTGTACCCGAGGGACTTCGGATCTCAGTTCAACCGATCTGGTTGACCGAGTTGGTGAAGGCGGACAACGAGAACATGGGGCCGGAGCGGGCCAAGACGGGCTTCAGGTTCAACACGATGATCGCCGCCGGGCTTGAACCCGCGGCGAGTACCGATATGACCGGGATCTACCTTGGCAATGTCAACCCGTTCACCGCGATGCAGGCGGTGGTGACCAGACTCTCAGACGACGGGGTGTTCGAACCGCAGGAGGCGGTTTCGGTCGAGGACGCGTTGCGGATGTGGACCATCTGGGCCGCCAAGGCGATTGGCGAGGGCGAGCATCGCGGCAGCATCGAGGTGGGAAAGCTGGCTGACATGGCAGTCCTGACCGACGACATCCTCACCATCGCGCCGGAAGCCATCCACGCCGTGGGGGTCGAGACGACGATCGTGGGCGGGCGCGTGGCGTACTCCCGGGAGTGACCCCGATCGCGCCACTTCCAAGGGATCAGAAGTCCCCGGCGTGGTGACGCAGCGTCTCGATCGCCGCGACCAATGCCCCCGCCTCGGCGGACGACATGCCGACGTCGGCGAACACCTGGTCGTTGAGCGTCACGGTGGCGTCCTCGACGGTGGAGCGGCCCAACTCGGTGATCTGCACCAGCGTGGTGCGCCCGTCGGTCGGGTGCGGCACCCGCTTGACCAGACCGTCGGCCTCCAGCCGGCGGATGGCGTGGGTGACGCTGGTGACGTGCACCTGCAACCGATCCGAGGCCTTGGTGATGGGCAGCGCCCCGGAGCGGCTGAAGGCGAGCAGCCGCAGTAGTTCGAACCGGGAGAAACTCAGGTCGTAGGGCCGCAGGGCGTTCTCCACCCGGGCGAGCAGGATCTGATGGGCCCGCATCACCGAGGTGACCGCGACCATGCCGTCGGCAACCTCACCCCAGCCGGCGCGCGCCCAGTTGTCGCGGGCCAGCGCGATCGGGTCACCGCTGTGGGTCGGCACCGGTTCGGAGGACACGCTTCTTCATACCGCACCCGATGAGTTCGGGGCCGCCGACCGGTCACAACCCTCGGGGAGGGACCAGGGAGGAAGGGGACGAATCCATGTCCATCGATCATCTGCTGGCGGTGGTGCCCGTCGCCGATCTGCAGCGGAGCAACCGCTGGTATGAGGCGCTGTTCGGGCGCGGCGCCGACAACAACCCGATGGCGTCGCTGGTGGAGTGGCAGGTGCTGCCGCACGGCTGGGTTCAGGTCTTCGTCGACGAGGCGCGCGCCGGGTCCGGCCTGATGAACCTGGCCGTCGACGACCTCGACGCCCACCTCGCCGAGGTGCGAGGCCGGGGCCTCGACCCCGGCGAGGTCGTCGAGGCCGACAAGGGCGTGCGGCTCTCGACGCTGGCCGATCCCGACGGAAACCTGATCCGGCTGATCGGTGGGTTCCGGGTACGGTACTGACCCGCTACAGGCCGCGCTGGAGCAGCACGGTGCCGGTGTCGACCGAGGCGATCTGCACGGCGGCGATGTCGTCGATCGGCATCGAGGTGCTGCCGGTCGGGGTCGCGGTCACCCCTTCGTGCGCCATCCACGTCGCCAGTTGGATGCGCTCGCCCCGGCGGCTCACCGCGAACATGGCCAGCTCGTCACCGTCCTCCTCGTCGTCGCCGGCACCGGTCTCGGGCCGATAGGTGCAGCGCATCGCCACGCTGGTCCCCCAGCCCTCGGCGGTCACCGACACCGTGGCCTCCAGCGACGAGGGCGCCACCGGGCTCATGCTCATCGCGGTGATCGACGTGGGCGGTTGGGCGGTCGGCGTGGGCGCGACCGGCCCCTGCCGGATGGCGACGAACACCCCGACCGCGAGCACCGCCGCCGCGGCCGTGGAGAGCGTCCAGAGCATCCAGCGCATCCGGCCGCGGCGGGTGCGGACCTTGCCGAGCAGTTCGTCGAGCAGTTGCGGGCGCAGCGGGGGCGGCTCCAGACCTCCGTCGTCGATGGCGGCCACCTCGTCGGGGCGCAGCATTCCCAACAGGGCCGGCACGCCACTGAACTCGGTCACCGCCGCACAGCAATGCCGGCACAGGGGCAGGTGACCCTCGTATTCGCGGCGTTCGGTGCTCGACAGCGAACCCAGCACGTAGGCGGCGTCCCACATGACGTAGGGGCAAGCGTCCGTGTTGAATTGCGCGTCTCCGGCGGGCTGGCCACGAAGGTGCGCCCCGCGCGAGAACGGATCGGTCATCGCGTCACCCCCATCTCCTGCAGCGTCAGCCGCAGCGCCCGCACCGCGTAGTGCAGCCTGGACTTCACGGTGCCCTCGGCGATCTGCAGATCCTCGGCGATCTGCGCGGTGGTCCAGCCCAGATAGTACGAACGGCGGATCACGGCGCGATGGTCCGCCGACAACTGGGCCAGGGCGTCGCCGATCAGCAGCCGGTCCAGCGCCGCGTTGACCTCGTCGGGCGCGGCCTGTTCGGGCGTGCTGCCGGTGTCCAGGGATTCGCGCTCCTTGCGGAACCGAGCGCTGCGGCGGTCGTCGATGACCATGTTGCGGGCGACGGTGAACAGCCAGGCCCGCGCCGAGCGTTCGGCGTCGCCGGACACCTCGGGATGCTGCCAGGCCCGCAACAACGTCTCCTGAACCACGTCCTCGGCCCGCGCAGGGTCACCGGTCAACCGAACCGCGTAGCGCCACAGCGCGGCCGCGTGCTCGTCGTAGAGCACCCGCATCAGCGCGGTCTCCGGGTCGCTCATCGGAACCTCCCGCCCACAGACACGAGTCCGCCGGGTGTCTGGTTCAGCTACGCCGTCAAAATCCGGGGGCCGTCCTCAGTGACGGCGACGGTGTGCTCCCAGTGCGCGGCGCGGGAACCGTCGGCGGTGACGACGGTCCACTCGTCGGCGAGCACCCGGGTCTTCGTGGTGCCCAGCGTCAGCATCGGTTCGATGGCCAGCACCGAGCCGACCACCAGGGTGGGGCCGCGGCCGGGCTGGCCCTCGTTGGGCAGGAACGGATCCATGTGCATCTGGCGGCCGATGCCGTGCCCGCCGTAGCCGGCCACGATCCCGAACTTACGGCCGTGGGTGCGTTCGGCGGCCCTGGTGCCCATCTCGATGGCGTGGGAGACGTCCGTGAGCCGGTTGCCCGGCACCATGGCCGCGATGCCGGCCTCCATCGACGCCTTGGTCGCCGCCGACAGCGCCTCGTCCACCGGGATCAGGGCACCGACGCCGAAGGTGATCGCGGCGTCGCCATGCCAGCCGTCGATGATCGCGCCGCAGTCGATCGACACCAGATCACCGGGCGCCAGCGTCTCGTCGGCCGCCGGGATGCCGTGCACCACGCGGTCGTTGACCGAGGAGCAGATGCTGGCCGGATAGCCGTGGTAGCCCAGGAAAGACGGGATGCCGCCGGCCTCCCGGATGATCGTCTCGGCGACGTCGTCGAGGTCCTTGGTGGACACCCCCGGCCCGGCGGCCTCGCGCACCGCGCGCAGGGCGTCGGCCACCACCGCCCCGGCGGCGGCCATCGCGTCGAGTTCGCCCGCCGTTCGGGCGGGTACGACCTTGCGGCTACGCAGTCCGGGCAGCGAGACCATCGGAACAGTCAGCGACCGAGCGCGTGCAGTGCCCTGGCGAAGACCTCGTCGAAGGATCCGACGGCGTCGACGGTCTTCAGTTCGCCGCGGTAGTAGTCCAGCAGCGGGGCGGTCTCGTCGCGGTAGACGTTGAAGCGATTGCGGATGACGTCCTCGGTGTCATCGGCGCGGCCGCGGCCCTTGAGCCGCTCGACCAGTTCGTCCTCGGGGACCCGGAACTCCACCACGGCGTCGAGCTTGAGGTTGCGCCGCTCGAGCATGTCGTGCAGCGCCTCGGCCTGCTCCACCGAGCGCGGGAAGCCGTCGAGGATGAACCCGTCGGCGGCATCGGCGTCGTCGAGCCGGTCGTCGACCAGGGCGTTGGTCAGGGTGGCGGGCACCAGGTCGCCGGCGTCGAGATACTTCTTGGCCTCGATGCCCAACTCTGTGCCGGTGCTGATGTTGTGCCGGAACAGATCTCCGGTGGAGATCTGTGGAATCCCGAGCTTCTCCGCCAGCTTGACCGCCTGAGTGCCCTTGCCCGCACCGGGCGGTCCCAGCAAAACGATTCTCACTTCAGGAACCCTTCGTAGTTGCGCTGCATCAGCTGGCTCTCGATCTGTTTGACCGTATCCAAACCGACGCCGATCATGATCAGAACGGCGGTTCCGCCGAAGGGGATGTTCTGTACGCCCCCGCCGTTGCCCATCTGGAGGAACACGTTCGGCAGCACGGCGATGACACCCAGGTAGATCGAGCCGGGCAGGGTGATCCGGCTCAGCACGTAGCGCAGGTAGTCCGCGGTGGGCTTGCCCGGCCGGATACCGGGGATGAAGCCACCGAACTTCTTCATCTCGTCCGCCCGCTCGTCGGGGTTGAACGTGATCGAGACGTAGAAGTAGGTGAAGAAGATGATCAGCGCGAAGTAGATCGCGATGTACACCGGGTCGGCCGGGTTGGTCAGGTAGTTCGCGACGAAACGGTCCCACCAGCTGTTGCCGGTCCCGCCGCTGCCGCTGCGGACGAGCTGGGTGATCAGGTGCGGGATATAGATCAGCGACGACGCGAAGATGACCGGGATGACGCCGGCCTGGTTGACCTTCAGCGGCAGGTAGGTCGAGGTGCCGCCGTACATCCGCCTGCCGACCATGCGCTTGGCGTACTGCACCGGGATGCGGCGCTGGCCCTGCTCGACGAAGACGACGCCGATGATGATGAGCAGGGCCGCGGCGCACACCGCGGCGAACACCAGTCCGCCTCGGCTGTCCAGGATGGTCTTGCCCTCGGCCGGGATGCGGGCCGCGATACCGGCGAAGATCAGCAGCGACATGCCGTTGCCGATGCCCCGCTCGGTGACCAGCTCACCCATCCACATCACCAGGGCGGCGCCCGCGGTCATCACCAGCACGATGATCACCAGGGCGAAGATGCTCTGGTCGGCGATGATGTCCAGGGTGCAGCCCTGCAGCAGGCCACCGTTGGCGGCCAGCGCCACGATGCTGGTGGCCTGCAGGATGGCCAACGCGATCGCCAGGTAACGCGTGTACTGCGTCATCTTGGCCTGGC
>JAGQTW010000071.1 GCA_020438785.1 Mycobacterium sp.
CCTTCGGCGCCCAGCATGATCGGGATGTCGGCGCGCAGCGGGTGCACGATCGGCTTGAGCGGTTTGCCCAGTCCGGTGGTGCCCTCCCCGGTCAGGGGCAGCGGGTAGTGCGGTCCGTCGCTGGTCACCGGGGCCTCGCGGGCCCAGACCTTGCGCACGATGTCGATGTACTCCCGGGTGCGCGCCAGTGGCTTGGGGAAGCGCTGCCCGTACCAGCCTTCGACCACCTGCGGCCCGGAAACACCCAGGCCGAGGATGTGCCGGCCACCGGAGAGATGGTCGATCGTCAGCGAGGCCATCGCGCACGCGGTCGGGGTGCGCGCCGACAGTTGCACCACCGAGGTGCCCAGCCGCATCCGCCTGGTTTCGCGGCCCCACCAGGCCAGCGGGGTGAACGCGTCCGAACCCCACGCCTCGGCGGTGAACATCGTGTCGAAGCCGGCCTCCTCGGCGGCGGCGACGAGTTCCGCGTGATTCTCCGGCGGCTGCGCGCTCCAGTATCCGAGTTGCAGACCCAGCTTCATCGGTGTCGCCTTTCTGTCACGAACACGATCCTTGCCACGATTACTAGAACCTGTTCTACTCGATGCTGTGACAGCCAGCCAAAGCCGCCCGGCCTTGATCGATTCCCACGAACCGCCCCTTTCGGCGCCGCTGAGGCTGTCGTTCGACTACACCCGTTCGGTCGGATCGACGCTCAGCTCCTTCTTCACCGCGCTTCGCGAGCGCCGCATCGTCGGCGTCCGGGGCTCCGACGGACGGGTACTGGTACCGCCCGCGGAATACGACCCCGTCACCTACGAACCGCTGACGGAGATCGTACCGGTGGCCAGCGTCGGAACGGTGTTGTCCTGGAGTTGGCAGCCCGAACCGCTCGAGGGCCAACCGCTCGAGCACCCGTTCGCCTGGGCGCTGATCAAACTCGACGGCGCCGACACCGCCCTTCTGCACGCGGTGGACGCCGGCGACCCGTCCGGTATCAAGACCGGCGACCGGGTGCATGCGCACTGGGCCGAGGAACCGGTCGGCTCGATCCACGACATCGCCTACTTCGCGATCGGTGAGACGCCCGAAGCCACCCCGGAGGCCGCGGCCGACGACCGCGAACCGGTGACGATGATCGTCACCCCGATCTCGGTGGAGATTCAGCACACCGCGTCGGTCCCGGAGAGCGCCTATCTGCGTGCCCTGCGGGACGGCAAGCTGCTCGGCGCACGCACCGGGGCCGACGGCAAGGTGTACTTCCCTGCGCGAGAGGCCGATCCGGCCACCGGCAAGGTGCTGGACACTTTCGTCGAACTGCCCGACAAGGGCATCGTGACGACGTTCGCGATCATCAACATCCCGTTCGCCGGGCAGCGGATCAAACCGCCCTACGTCGCGGCCTACATCCTGCTCGACGGTGCGGATATTCCGTTCCTGCACCTGATCCAGGAGATCGATGTCGCCGACGTCCGGATGGGCATGCGGGTCGAGGCGGTCTGGCGGCATCCCGAGGAACGCGATTTCGGGATCGACAACATCGAGTACTTCCGGCCCACCGGCGAACCGGACGCCGATTACGACAGCTACAAGCACCACCTGTAAAGAGGTTGACTGCACTATGAGTTCTCGCGATATCGCGGTGGTCGGCTTCGCGCACGCCCCGCATGTCCGCAGCACCGAAGGCACCACCAACGGTGTCGAGATGTTGATGCCGTGCTTCGCCGAGCTGTATTCCGAACTGGGGCTGAGCCAGCGTGACATCGGCTTCTGGTGCTCGGGATCCTCGGATTACCTTGCCGGGCGCGCATTCTCGTTCATCTCCGCGATCGACTCGATCGGCGCGGTCCCGCCGATCAACGAATCGCACGTCGAGATGGACGCCGCCTGGGCACTCTACGAGGCCTACATCAAATTGCTCACCGGCGAGGTCGACACCGCTCTGGTGTACGGCTTCGGCAAGTCCTCGGCGGGCACGCTGCGCCGGGTGCTGGCCATGCAGACCGATCCCTACACCGTCGCACCGCTGTGGCCCGACTCGGTGTCCATCGCCGGCCTGCAGGCCCGCCTCGGTCTGGACACCGGCAAGTGGACCCAGGAGCAGATGGCGCAGGTGGCCTTCGACGCACTCGGTCGCGCCGAACGGCCCGACTCCGAGAAGCCGGCCAAAAGCGTCGACGAACTCCTGGAGCGGCCGTACTTCGCCGACCCGTTGCGCCGGCACGACATCGCCCCGATCACCGACGGCGCCTCGGCGATCGTGCTGGCCGCCGGCGACCGCGCCAGGGAACTGCGGGAAAGACCGGCCTGGATAACAGGTTTCGAGCACCGGATCGAGACGCCGGTGCTTGGCGCTCGCGACCTGACGACCTCACCGTCGACGGCGGTGTCGGCGAAGGTGGCGACCAACGGTGACGCCGGCTCCATCGAGGTGGCCGAGGTCTATGCGCCGTTCAGCCATCAGCAGCTGATTCTCACCGAGGCGATCGGACTCAAGCCATCGACCGCGGTGAACCCGTCCGGCGGCGCACTGGCCGCCAACCCGATGTTCTCCGCCGGCCTGGAGCGGATCGGTTTCGCCGCGCGGCACATCTTCGACGGATCGGCGCAGCGGGTGCTGGCGCACGCGACCAGCGGGCCTGCGCTGCAACAGAATCTGGTTGCGGTCTTGGAGGGCAAGAATGGCTAAGAACCTGGCCGCGGTGATCGGTACCGGGCAGACCAAGTACGTCGCCAAGCGCAAGGACGTCTCGATGAACGGCCTGGTGCGCGAGGCCATCGACAAGGCACTGGCCGACTCCGGTTCGACGTTCGACGACATCGACGCGGTCGTCGTCGGCAAGGCGCCCGACCTGTTCGAGGGCGTCATGATGCCGGAGCTGTTTATGGCCGACGCCATGGGCGCCACCGGCAAGCCGCTGATCCGCGTGCACACCGCCGGTTCGGTCGGTGGGTCCACCGCGATCGTCGGGGCCAGCCTGGTGCAGTCCGGCAAGTATCGCCGCGTACTGGCCGTGGCGTGGGAGAAGCAGTCCGAGTCCAATGCCATGTGGGCACTTTCGATCTCGGTGCCGTTCACCAAGCCGGTCGGCGCGGGCGCGGGCGGGTACTTCGCGCCGCATGTGCGCGCCTACATCAACCGGTCCGGTGCGCCGAACAACATCGGCGCGATCGTCGCGGTCAAGGACCGTCGCAACGGCGCCAAGAATCCACTGGCCCATCTGCACCAGCCCGATATCACCGTCGAGAAGGTGATGGAGTCCCCGATGCTGTGGGACCCGATCCGCTACGACGAGACCTGCCCGTCCTCGGACGGCGCCTGCGCGATCGTGATCGGCGACGAAGAGATCGCCGATCGCCGGGTCGAGGAGGGCAATTCGGTTGCCTGGGTGCACGCCACCGCGCTGCGCACCGAACCGCTGGCCTACGCCGGACGTGACCAGGTCAGCCCGCAGGCCGGCCGGGACGCCGCGGCCGCGCTGTGGAAGGCGGCAGGTATCAAGAGCCCGATCGACGAGATCGACGTCGCCGAGATCTACGTGCCGTTCTCCTGGTTCGAGCCGATGTGGTTGGAGAATCTCGGGTTCGCCGCCGAGGGTGAGGGCTGGAAGCTCACCGAGGCCGGCGAGACCGCGATCGGCGGGAAACTTCCGGTCAACGCATCCGGCGGTGTGCTGTCGTCCAACCCGATCGGCGCCTCCGGCATGATCCGGTTCGCCGAGTCGGCCATCCAGGTCATGGGTAAGGCCGGTGACCATCAGGTGAAAGGCGCCCGCAAGGCGCTCGGCCACGCCTACGGCGGCGGTTCGCAGTACTACTCGATGTGGGTGGTCGGCAGCGACAAGCCCGCCAAGTCATGACCCGCATGCAGTACACCGTCAGCGTGGCGATGAGCCCGCTCGACGATCTGCTGGAGATCGCCAAGGCCGCCGAGAAACTCGGATTCGACAACATCGCGCTGCCCGACTCCATCTTCTACATGGAGCAGCAGTCGGCCGACTACCCGTACACCCCCGACGGTTCCCGGATGTGGAACCAGGACACCCCGTGGGTCGATCCGCTCATCCTCGCCGGCGCGATGGGCGCCGTGACGTCGAAGATCCGCTTCTACACGAACGTGATGAAGCTGGGCTCGCGCAATCCGCTGCTGCTGGCACGTCAGGTCGGCTCGGTGGCCAACCTGACCCGCAACCGGTTCGGCTTTGGTGTCGGGATCGGCTGGGCGCCGGAGGAATTCGAGTGGTGCGGGGTGCCCTACGCCAAGCGTGGCAAGCGCGTCGACGAGATGATCGAGGTCATCAAGTTGGTGCTGGCCGGGGGGATGGTGGAGTTCCACGGCGAGTTCTACGATTTCGACCGGCTGCAGATGAGCCCGGCCCCGTCCGAACCGGTGCCGTTCTACGTCGGCGGTCACACGGATGTGGCGCTGCGGCGCGCCGCCCGGGTCAGCGACGGCTGGACCAGCGCCATGATGACGTGCGACCAGTTGGCCGAGACCATCAGGACGCTCAAGAAGCTGCTGGCCGAAAACGGCCGCGCCGACGACCCTTTCGAGTACCAGGCCGTCTGCATCGACAAGTTCGGCGTCGACGGCCACCGCGACCTGGTGGCGGCGGGAGTCACGGACTACATCGGCATCCCGTGGGTGTTCGAGGGTCTCGGCTTCGACGCGCCCGTGGACAAGAAGCTGGACGCGATGAAACGGTTCGCCGAGACCTACATCCATTCGGGCTGGCAGGACCAGTGAGCGGTCCGGCCCACGAGGCTGGCAGGCGATCCCGCGAAGCGGCGATGGCCCACGACAAACAGGCCTGGCTCGCGGTGTTCGCCGATGACGCCGTGATCGAGGACCCGATCGGGCCCTCGCACTTCGACCCCGAGGGCAAGGGCCATCGCGGCAAGGAGGCGATCGCGAGGTTCTACGACATGGCGATCGCACCCAGCAGGCTGAGCTTCAACTTCGAGAAGACCTACGAGTGCGGCAACGAGGAAGCCAATGTCGGTCACATCGTGATCGAGTCCGGCGGCTACCGGGTGATCGCCGAGGGCGTGTTCACCTACCGGGTCGACGACACCGGCAAGATGACCGCACTGCGCGCGTACTGGGAACTCGACCAGGCGGCGGCCAGCGCACAGAAGATCTAAACCTCGCCGAAACCGGTCAGGTAGCGCTGCGCAAGATCCTGATACGCCTTGGGATTGAGGTTCACCCAGACTTCCGCACCGGTCCCGGCGATCGGACCCTTGACCTTTGCGGGTGCACCGGTGACGAGAACCTCGGCGGGGATGTGCGTGCCGCCGACCACCAGCGAGTGCGCCGCGATCATGCTGCGCGCGCCGATCACCACACCGTCGAGCACCGTGCAGTGGTTGGCGACCAACGCCTCCGCTCCGATGTGCGCACCGTGGATCGTGCACATGTGCGCGATCGTGGCCCCGGGGCCGACGTCCACCGGGATCCCCGGCGGTGAATGCAACACGGAACCGTCCTGCACGTTCGCGCCCTCCCGGATCACCACCGGGGCGTAGTCGGCGCGCAGAACGGCGTTGAACCACACCGAGGCCCCGGCCTCCACGGTCACGTCCCCGACCAGCACGGCGGTCGGAGCAATGAAGGCGGTGGGATCGACCCGCGGCGAGCGGCCCTCGAACGAATACATCGGCATCGTTCAGATATACCCCAGCCGAGCGGGTATCCGCAGGCAGCGCGGCTGTCATTGCGAAGCGCGGCGAAGAAACTGTAACGTGTTCTAGTTGGGACCGATGAGTGGAGGCGTGAGGTGACTACCGGCATTCGCGAGATCGACACCGGGGCCCTGCCAGACCGGTACGCACGGGGATGGCACTGCCTGGGCCCAGTCAAGGACTATCTGGACGGCAACCCGCACGCCATCAACGCGTTCGGCACCAGGCTCGTCGTGTTCGCCGACTCCCGGAACGAGTTGCACGTGCTCGACGGCTACTGCCGGCACATGGGCGGTGACCTGTCGCAGGGCACCATCAAGGGCGACGAGGTGGCCTGCCCGTTCCACGACTGGCGTTGGGGAGGCGACGGCCGCTGCAAGCTGGTTCCCTACGCCAAGCGCACCCCGCGACTGGCCCGCACCCGGTCGTGGGAGACCGATGTGCGCGGCGGTCTGCTGTTCGTCTGGCACGACCACGAGGGCAACCCGCCGCAGCCGGAGGTCCGCATCCCGGAGATGGCCGAATACTCCAGCGGCGACTGGACTGACTGGAAGTGGAACTCGATGCTCATCGAGGGCAGCAACTGCCGCGAGATCATCGACAACGTCACCGACATGGCGCACTTCTTCTATATCCACTTCGGCCTGCCGACGTACT